>JALJPB010000103.1 GCA_022969175.1 Colwellia sp.
GCTCTTATTACATCGTTGTTGGCATAAATAAAGTCGAAATAGGGCTGGTACCACGTTTGCCAAATTTGCCTTGCGGTAACAGGTTTTGGCCTATTTTCTTGAATAACGCTATTGGTTAATTCGGCTATGTGGAAGCCTTGCGGAGCTGATTCAGCAATCATTACTGGTTTTTTGTGCACTTTTGCAAATGCCAATAGGGTTTCTTGTCCTTTTTGAGGAGTAGTAGGGGGCACATAGTTCCACTGAGATAGACTACGGTAGAAAACTGACATGCCGATCCAGTCAACGTATTCATTACCTGGGTACCAATTACTTAGGTGACCTTCTAGACTAGTGTCATAAATAGGGTTGCCGTAACTATCCGGCCATGAAGCTGATTGCCACACAGTAGCAATGTTGTTAGCGTTATGTTTTGTGATTACCTTGGCTATTCTTTGAAAAGCCAATTTGTAATACTTCGGAATATAACAATTCCAAGGGCCGTCAAATTCGTAACCAATACGCAAAAAGACCTTTCGTGGTGCTAATGACTTGAAATGCTTGACCATAACGTCAATAGTCTCGTCATATAAGCCATTGGCAATGTTTTCTTGATGATTATCTTGGTTACAGTTATCAAGGGCTAAACCGACCGCGATGGCTGCATTAGGAGAGTCAGCAAGGGTTTTGGTAAAATCCACTGAGCCTGATTGCCAGAAGCTAGGGACAAAAATTGCTTTCAAGGTTTCACTTGGTTGAGCGCTTTTGACCTCGCTGTATAGCGTAACCCCTTCAATATTGTCTTCAGGTACCGCCGCAATATAATCGCTGATGGTGTCTGAATCTTGGCCAATGAATAGCAGTATTTTGTTATCAGGAGGCGTGAATTTTCCTGATATATTGTTAGTTTCTATTGTAGAACTTGTGTTCTCTTGTTTTTGGCGTTGTTTACTTTCACAAGCAGTTATCGTTATAAAAATAGTTAATACGGTAAAAATAGTAAACGTATTTTTCATCATTTTCATGTGCCTTTAGATAATAAATAGATTTTTCGTGTTAGCGCTATCATATTGTTCTTTGTTAAAGTGAAAGTCAACCTCATTTTTTAGCAGGGTAGTGATTTACTGAACTATATTAGTTAGCTTAAGAGTATTTACTACTGATTTGATTTTTTGTTCTTGTTTTTCTTGTGAATCCTAGGTTACTAGCGGTTTGTTAATGTTAGGTTGTGCAGTTGAAAATAGAGTGGTTTTATTTGCTATCAGAACAAAAGGTTATTTATTTTTCTTGGTGGTAGCGTTAACACTGGTTGTGAGGTGACCTTCAACTTATTGGCTCAATTTAGCAAAAATTTACCTTAATTCGGCACTAGACTCACGCTGAATAATTTCAAAGTCCAATACATGGCGTAAGTCTGATTTTTTGGTGCTAGTTGGATCATCAAATTTTCCAGAAACAAGTAATTCAACAGCCATTTTAGCCATTTCTTGAATTGGCTGGCGAACCGTTGATATATGAGGCCAAACTGTGCTGGCGAGTGAAGTATCATCAAAGCCGACAACCGACAGTGCACTAGGTACCTGGATATTATTCATATGGGCTGCAGAAATCGAAGCTGCAGCCATATCATCATTACTGGCAAAAATTGCACTAGGCCGATTTTCTAGCGATAACAACTTTTGAGCGGCACTTAATCCTGACTTATAGGTGAAATATCCTTGTTCAATATATTCGGGAGGAACAGATATTTTATTTGACCTCAATGCATCAAGAAAACCCTGATAACGTAATCGGCTTGCTCCAACATCAGGATGACCAATGATATGAGCTATATTAATATGTCCTTGGTTAATCAATTGCTCAGTAATTTCAAAGGCAGCTTGGTAGTCATCCATGCATACATAGGGTGAAATGTGTAATTGAGAATTAGGAGAAACCCGTACAAAGGGAATGTTAGCTGTGGTTAATGTATCAAGCACTTCAGGAATATCACAAACAGGTGGCAATAATATCAGACCATCAACTTGAGTAATATTAATAAGCTCTTTGACAGATTTCAGCGTTTTGGCAAGGTCATTATCTGCTTCATCAACAACAAGGTGATAGCCGGAGGCTCGACAAAATTTAAGACTACCTAATAAAAACTGACTGACATAGGAAGTACTTGGATTATCATATAACAACCCTAGAAAAAAAGATTTACTACTTGCCAAACGACGTGCTGAGACATTAGGTCGATAATTAAGTTCTTTTACTGCAACTTGCACTTTTGCTCGTGTTTTATCACTCACCATGCCATTTTTATTTAGTACACGTGATACTGTCATCATAGAAACACCAGAGTGCTTTGCTACGTCCTGTAACCGTGTTTTTAATTCTTTATTCATAGACAATCCTGATCACACCCACTGAATCCTTTTCGGAACTATTGATTAAGCATAACGTATTTTTTATCAATAAAAAATGATTTTCTTGTATTTTTGTTAGCGCTATCTTTTTTGTTGGTTTGTTTTATTTTCATTAAATACAGAAGATGTTATTAAGTGGGTATCATTGTTATCTTATTGTTTTGTATGGTTATAGTTTGGTTGTTGTGTGTCGGTTATATGGTGTTACGATAGTTTTGTTTTACTTTTTTTAAGGTGAAAAGCAAAATGCTTTAGTCTTTTTGTTAAATTTTACTGGAAACAAATAAAACAAAATGTTAGCGTTAACTTGTTGGTTTTTTATTCAAATACTCAATAACTACAAATAACAAATATTGGTATTCGAATATATATAAGTACAAAGCCAACAACATATAATTATATTGAAGGACAAAAATACAAAAATACAATAAACAGTTAGTTAATCTAACTTGCATCGTCAATCTATGTAGTTAGATGTGCTTAAAATTAAGTAAAACAAAATGAAATTGAACGTACTATTGATAAAACTAATAATAGTCAATAGTAAACCTGTTATGAGATGGTAGCGCTAACATGATATTTGTTGTGATCATCACATTAATAATCAAGGGACAATCACATGAAACGTAGAAAATTTACTAAGACATATTTAGCGAAGAGCTTATCTCTTATTCTGGGTGTTGGAACATTATCATCGGCCTTTGCAGAAGAGAGTACTCAGTTGGAAGATGAAATCGAGGTCATTGAAGTTACCGGTATTCGTGCCAGTATGATCAAGGCAATGGATATTAAACGTTCATCTCACGGTGTGGTTGATGCTATCTCTGCCGAAGATATAGGTAAATTTCCCGATACTAACCTCGCCGAGTCATTACAGCGTATTCCGGGGGTATCAATTGACCGTTCAAATAATGAAGGTAGCCATGTAACTGTACGCGGTTTTGGACCTAACTTTAACCTAGTAACTTTAAATGGTCGTCAAATGCCCACCGCAGCAATGGGGCAAACTGGTGCACCTGCTACTCGTTCTTTTGATTTTGCTAACTTAGCATCAGAAAGTGTTAGCGCGGTAGAAATATATAAAACGGGTCGCGCCAACAACCCCAGTGGTGGTATTGGCTCTACTATCAATATCATAACTGGCCGCCCTCTTGATGAACCAGGCATGAAGGCATCTCTGGGTGTTAAAGCAGTGATGGATACTACTGTTGAAGAAGGTGACGATATAACACCAGAAGTGTCAGGGTTATATAGCAATACTTTTGCCGATGATACCTTTGGTTTTATGGTCAGCGGCTCTTATCAAAAGCGTGACTCTCGAGAGCAAAATGCCGAAGTTTCTGGCTGGCGTACTAACAGCCTTGGTGACATTAGTTCAGCGACCGTCACTGACAATAATCTAAATCCAGACGGTAATACCTGGCTGCCACGTAACTATAAATATGATGTTGGTGATATCGAGCGAGAACGAACCAATGCACAGGTGGTGTTGCAGTATCAACCAGTCGACAATGTAACCGCTACACTAGATTATACTTATGCCGAAAATGAAACCAGCAGTGACAGAGATCACTTTGGTGTTTGGTTTAACGGCGGCGGTAATGTCAACGAAGTTGTTATCAATGAAAATGGCACGACAACCTATTTAGATGAAACCGCCGGCACCATGGATTATTTTGCCTACGGTAATAGCGCAGGTAATGAAAATAGTTCTCTAGGTTTAAACATTGAATGGCAAGTGAGTGATAATTTTAGTCTCAATTTTGATTATCATGATTCATCGGCTGAATCGAAAGGCTTAGAAGATGGTAACAACAGTTTTATCATAATGGGTGCTGCTCTAGACAGCAAATCTTTTGATATCAATGGAAATGAAATTCCGACCTTGGATCTCGACTTTATTGACATTACCACTGAGATAACGCCAGACCAACTTAATTCTAATATTGCCATCGCTAACTCCAGCGCAATGAAAACCGATATTGAGCAATTTCGTCTTGACGGTATGTGGGTAAACGATGGTGACGGTGATTTATCCAGTATAGAATTTGGCGTCAGTTATGTTGAAGTGTCATCCCGTTCTAAATTTGCTAATACCTTTTACAATGTCGCTACCGGCTCAGACAGTGCTTTTTTTGATAATGGCATCTTCCAGAAAAAAGGCACCAACGGCTTATTTACTGAATTCACTGGCAGTGTCCTTCCTTATTACTACAGCTATAATGCAGCAACGGCTCTGCAACAAGCAGAAGCTGGCTTAGGGATTGATTTCAGCCCGGGAGCTTGGGATGAAGATCATACCGTCGCTGAAGAAACTACCAGTGCTTATATACAATTAAATTTCGAGTCTGAGTTTAACGGTCTGCTAATTAATACCGTTGCTGGCATGCGTTATGAAACCACAGATGTTAACGCCAGCAGTTTAGCACAAGACCCCCTTTATGTAGAGTGGGAGTCGTCAACTGAATTTAGAACTATTTTTGCAGAAGACAGCATCTATACCGATGTCAATACTGATTATAAATTGTTCCTGCCCAGTTTAGATGTCAGTGTTGAACTGACCGACGATTTAGTGACTCGTTTTTCCTATAGTCGCACGGTAACTCGTAACAATCTTTCCTCAATGCGCGGAACCACATCCATATCAGGTAACCCTAAAGTCGGTGCCCGTAACGGTTATCGTGGTAACCCAGATCTATTGCCTTATACCGCTGATAATATCGATTTATCGTTAGAATATTATTACGGCGAAGCCAGTTATATGTCAATCGGCTACTACAGTAAAGAGGTTGAAAATTTCTTAGTTACCTCGGTAGCAGATGAAACTATTGCTGGACTTTATGATCCCCACAATGGTGCGCGTAGTGACTTGGCCAGACAGCAACTTACCGACGAAGGTATCCAGTTAACCGAAGGAAATGTCTTTGATCGTATGATCGAGAATCAGGAAGGTGATGCAACCACAATAATCGGTGATGCTACCGATGAACTCGTCGCTTGGGATATTAATGTACCCACTAATGGCGAGACTGTGGCCATTGATGGGTGGGAGTTTGCCATTCAGCATATGTTTGGCGAGTCTGGATTTGGTGGTATGGCCAATTACACCATTGTTAATGGTGATGTCGGCTATGACAATGAAAAAATTGGAGTTCAATTTGCCCTGCCAGGCTTAAGTGATTCAGCTAACTTCGTCGCCTTTTATGATAAAGATGGCCTACAAGCACGTATAGCCTATAACTGGCGTGATGAATTTTTATCTGCCATTGGTCAACAAGAAGGTGGGCCAAACAACCCACAACATACTGAAGAATATGGACAATGGGATGTAAGTGCTAGCTATGATTTCACAGAAAACTTCACCGTTTTTGTTGAAGGACTCAATATTACAGAAGAAACACAACGCATCTATGGCCGTTATGAGGAGCAATTGCTGCACGCTCGACAATATGGTGCCAGATACAATATTGGCATGCGCTATAACTTCTAAGAATATTTAAAGCAGGGCTGCCGTAAATATTATGGCAATCCTTATGAATGAAGTGACGATATTAAAAACTCTCACTAAGTCGGTTATTGATGTAATGCAGTGATAGCGATAGCCGACTAATAACCATTTTAATCTCAGAATAGAATAATAACGAGAGAAAAAGGAATAAATTATGAACAGAGTACTTGGCAATAAGGCATTAAAATATTTTAGCTTAGGAGTCATTTCCTTAGCATTAACCGCCTGTGGTGGCAGTGATTCTACACCGGATCTAGAAACTCCACCTATCACCATCCCAACTTCCAATCTTATTTTAATAACCGATACTGAAGGTGTAGTAAAACCTGCAGAAATGGTTGCCTCGGCCATCTTGGAACTTGAAGACGAAGGCGTTGCCACACTAATCAGCAATAATGTTGATGAATGTTGTGGTGAACCTGCTATTGTTGATAACCGAATTGATGGTATCAACGGAGCTGGCGACGGTGTCAGTTTTGTTGTTCCAGAAGATGCCGCAGGCTCTTCTTACATAGGTTTGAGTTACTTCCGTAGTGGCGATATAAATGAAGGCTCAATGACAGTGCTTATCGATGATGTTGCCGTAGGTAACTTACTACCGATAGTCAATTCTGGTGATTGGGTAACGTTGACAGCCGGTGCTACCCCTACCGTCTACCTTGAAGTTGCATCATTAACGGCTGGCCAAGTGGTTACTATAGTTGCTGACGGTGATTTTTCTGCTGGCAATCTTGATTCGGTTGGTTTTTATAATAAAGAAGAATATCAATATTTAGTGTCTGGTAATACCGCTAACATTGAAGGCATGACTCTATACACTTATGATGAAGATAAAATCGTTGGTGAAAGTGCTTGTTATGATGAATGTGCACAAAGCTGGCCCGCTTATACGGTACCGACATTAGAACATATCGTGCCTTTTACTAGTGGTAGTGTTGGCACCATCACCCGTGCCGACGGATCCCTGCAAGTGACCATCAACGATGAGCCCTTGTACTTTTATGCGGATGATCTAGTTGTTGGGGATATGCTCGGCGCCGATATGGAAAATTGGAAAATCGCTGACTTAATTCCTAACGGTAAACCACCGCAATTAGTCGTTGAATTAGCCTTAGTCGATTCGATATCTGAAATATTCAGCAACGGTGTTGAAGAATGCTGTGGTACTCCCGGACCTACACTTAACGAAGATGGGAATTTAGGTGGAATTGATGGAGTAGGTGATGGTTTTAGTGTGATAGTTCCAGACGAAGCCGATGGTTTATCGGTTGTTGGTTTTACCTATTACCGAGGTACTAACAGCGATGGTTCATTGGCCGTATTGGTCGACGGTGTTGATGCAGCCACGTTCATCGTAGTCGGAAATTCTCCTGATTGGGTCTCGTTAACCCCAGGTGCAGTCCCAACGGTATTTGTAACTCTTGAAACGCCATTAGCTGCAGGACAAGTTGTTACTTTTATGGCTACTGGTAATTTCAATGCTGGAGTTGGTATCGCTGTAGGTTTCTATCTACCCGCTACTGGTGAGGAAGAGACTCCTGAAGAGCCTGAAGAGCCTACGGAGGAAACGGGTCTTGCAGCTGATAATACCTATAAAGCCGTAGTACAACTTACTTTCGGCAGTCTTCCTGCAGAGAACTTCGTAGGTAACGGCATTGAGGAATGTTGTGCTTTAGCAGGCCCTTCCGTTGGCGATAATGGCTTGTTAAATGGCTTCTATGGCAATGGTGATATTGTCACTATTAATGTTCCTGCCGGAGCTGCTGGCTTAAGTGTAATAGGCTTAGGATTAGCAATAGGAGATAATGGCGGTGCGGCCTTTGGTGTTGATGTTACAGTTAATGGTGAAGATGCGGGTACAATTATGCCATCTCGTAACTCAGATGACTGGGCGACCATCTATGATAATTCACCCGATACTTTCTTCTTAACATTAGACGCTCCATTAGTAGAAGATGATGTGATCACTATCACACCGAGTGGAGATTTTGCGGCGGGTGTGGGCTTACACTTCGGTTTTTATATTGCCACTCAGTTAGAGTTTGATTTTACCGTACTCGGTGAAGAAAGCTTTATTGGAAATGGCGTTGAGGAATGTTGTGGTATAACAGGCCCAACCGTTCTAGATAATGGTCTATTAGGTGGCTACACAGGTAATGGTGATATTATCCAAATTACTGTGCCAGTAGTTGCCGATGGTATCACTACCATAGGTTTAGGCTTAGCGGTCGGCGATAATGGCGGTGCTCCCCTTGGTGTTGATGTTACTGTCAACGGTGAAGCAGCGGGTATTATCACTCCAGTTCGTAATTCAGATGACTGGGAGACTACCTATGCAGGTTCTCCTAATACATTCTTCTTAACGTTAGACACACCTTTAGTTGAAGGAGATGTTATCGAACTGACACCCAGTGGAGATTTTGCTGCGGGTTCAGGCTTACATTTCGGTTTTTATGGCAATGCCTATGCTGCGGTAACCCAATTTTCATTTACGGCGCTTCTTGAAGAAAGCTTTATCAGTAACACCATTGAGGAATGTTGTGGTTTAGCAGGCCCTACTGTTGGAGATAATGGCTTATTAAATGGTTTCTATGGCAATGGTGATATTGTTGAAATACCTGTTTCAGCAGCTGGTGCAGGTACAAGTATTATCGGTCTAGGTTTGGCCGTCGGTGATAATGGCGGAGCTCCACTTAGCGTCGATGTTACTGTCAATGGAGAGTCTGTTGGTGTTATCTTGCCAATGCGAAATTCCGACGATTGGGAGACGACATATTTTGGTTCGCCATCAATATTCTTCCTAGTGTTAGATACACCGTTAGCTGAAGGAGATGTGGTTACCATTACACCTTCAAGTGATTTTGGCGCCGGTGTTGGCTTACACTTTGGTTTCTATCAGTAATGGGCTTTTATCAATGATCAATCTCCCAAAAGTGTTATTCAGTCTTCTGATATCACTTTAACTTGTCAAACCACCTTCATCTGAAGGTGGTTTTCTTTATTTAACAACTTCATCCGTTTATATCGTCTAGTAAACTAAACATTCACATTATTTAGATCCTATGAACTCAGTTTAACTATTGACATTACGAACAAAAAACAGTAAAAATGGTAGCGCTAACATTTAATGAAAAAGTAACTTTTTTGAACAACAGGGTAAAGGCATTAAATTATCCGTTATCACCCTATAATATAAATGATGCTCGGGTATGAGTAATGCATCATGGTTAAGTTTATATAAATTAATAAGCAAATTAATAAGCAATTTAATGAATAAATATTTTCCTAATATAAGGTTAAATAAATGAACAATGGTTCTCAAGACAAAGATACAGCATCACTATTGTGCAAATTGGCTTCAGCCCTTGTAATTGTGACAGTCTCTTTTTTATCACTAAAAACTCACGCAGCAGATTTAGCTCCAGAGCAAGGTGTATTGCTCAGCATAGGACAAGATGTAGATAGTATTAATGACTATCATGAAAGTATCAGCGTTGTTGCCGGTGGGGTCACTAATTATATTGGTATCAACACGCTTGGCGGACTGACATCAAATGCAGAATCAGGTGCCGGTCGTAATAATATCGCAGAACTGGCAAGCCAATATCCATATTCTACTCTAGTTATTGGCGTATCGATGAACGGAGTTATTGACGATGTTGCTGCCGGACATTACAACAATAATATCGATATTTTACTTAAGACCTTGGCGAGTTACCAACGGCCTGTTTATTTACGTTGGGCCTATGAGGTTGATGGACCGTGGAACAATCACAGCAATAGTGCCGTGATTAGCACCTTTCAATACGTTCATGGACAAATTGAAGCGCTAGGGTTTCAAGACAGTATATCTCTGGTGTGGCAGGTATCCTCTTATTGTCACAATCCGGCGGGGCAGGCGCAATTAGAAGCACTTTGGCCAGGCGACGAGTATGTTGACTGGGTTGGATTAAGTTGGTTTTCACCACAAGATTGTAATTTTGAGCGTGTTAATGACGCCGCACAGTTTGCCAGAAACCATAATAAACCTTTGTTTATTAATGAGTCATCACCACAACGATATCAAATAGGCGAGTTGAGTTATTCAAGTGACGCCGCTACTGGTCTGAATAAGCAAAGTAAAACCGCTGAGGTTATTTGGGATGAGTGGTATCAACCCTTTTTCGACTTCATCAGTGATGAAAGTAATAATGTCAAAGCAATTACTTATATCAACGCCGATTGGGACAGTCAAACTCGTTGGAATCCTACCGATGGCGTAGGTAGTCCTGAAGGGTATTGGGGGGACTCAAGAGTTCAAGCTAACGAAGTTATTAAACAACGTTGGCTCGAAACAACTAACAATGAACAATTTCATCAAGCCAGCAATGAGCTCTTTGATTTATTAGGATATTCTCAAGCTAGTAGCAATTTTTCTCCAGAATTAACTATTACTGTACCTGTAGCGATAACACCTTTGGGTGAAAATATAGACATTATTGCCAATGCATCGGACAGCGATGGGTTAATTGCTTCAGTGGCACTTTATCATGCCCATACCTCGGTTACTGGGGAAGAATTTGCCGAGGAAATGATCTCGAGTATTAGCCTGCCACCGTTTAGCTGGGCACTTACAGATCTTGAAGCGGGCGAACATAAGATCACAGTTGTAGCCACTGATGATTTAGGTGATGCCACTACAGTTCTTGATAGAATAACGGTACAGGGAGCAGACGAAAACATCATAAGATTAGAAGCGGAAAATGGCATCTTGTCTGGTGATGCTCAACTATATGATGATAGCGATGCCTCGAATGGATCAGGAATTGCTTATATCTTTACCACAGGTTCAGGGGTTACATTTAGCGATTTATCACAATCAGAACAGATAACTATACGTTATTCATCAGAGCTCGCAGGGACGATATCAATATATATTAACGATCAAAAACATTCGCTGATTTTTGCCCCAACAGGTGGCTGGGTGTCCAACTATAGCTATGTAGTATTAAAAACAGCCATTGATGAAAACTCATCAATGACATTACAATTTGACGAGGGCGATACGGCAATGAATGTTGATTATATCCAGTTAATGAAAATATCAATAGCCGTTGATACTCCTACAGTACCGGATCCACCGCCACCTGTACCAGATCCCGCTGACAGCCCAAATGACTCAGGCGGTTCAAGTGGTGGTAGTTTTAGTATGGGTTTGCTGCTTTTGCTAGGATTCTTATTGGGTAAGTTATTGTTTTTAAACCGCATTAAATATAAATAGTGCCAGACAATTGTGACAGTAAAGTGTTTTGCTTTGAGCTGTCATTGCAGTTGTCATCATTCAGTTAAAGAGGCAGTTAAAGAGGCAGTTCATGACAGATATGATAGTAAAGTTATATGATCTTGAACCCATGGATAATGATACAGAATTATCCAATCAGCAGATCATGATCAAGCAAGCATTAGCTCTGGACAGAAAGCAAATTTGCCAATTTGTTGATGAGAATTTTTCTGATATTTGCCCTGGTTGGGTTGATGAATGTACGGTCTGTTTGTTAAGTCTGCCAACGAGATGTTTTATTGCAATCGATCAACAAAAAATTATAGGTTTTTGCTGCTACGATAGCACGGCCAAAGGCATGTTAGGTCCTCTTGGAGTACATAAGGGCTATAGAAATAAAGGAGTTGCCCGCAAGTTGATGTTTCAGTGTTTATTTGCGATGAAAGCTGCAGGTTATGCCTATGCGATAATTGGCTGGGTAAGTTCAATCAGTTTTTATCAAAAATCGTGCAATGCCATTGAGATACCTGACTCTTTTCCCGGTATATATCAGCGGATGGTGACACAGTTATAGCTCGGTCACTAAAAAATCTATCAAAAGCCAATCTAAAAGCCAATCTAAAAAGTGAGTAACCAGCTGAAATCCTCAACATTAAAGAAAAAATATACAAGGTAATGTCAGTATGCCCATAACAGCAAAGAGAAATATGATGCGCCAACGCCGTTCGGCGACATTAATACTATTATTTTCTAGCAGCCTTTTCCTAAGCTGTGTATTAGATAGCAAGGAAATTCACGTCGCTAAAACGGGCGATGATGCTAATAGTGGTAATTTTAGTTCGCCTTATTTAACCATAAATATGGCGGCATCTTCGGCTGAAGCCGGCGATACCATCACCGTTTATCAAGGTACTTACAGAGAATGGGTTAAACCACAATTGGGTGGACGATCAGAAGATAAACGTATCCATTACCGAGCAGCTGAGCATGAAGAGGTTATTATTACTGGCTCGGAGTCGATAAAAGCTAAGGGCTTTAGTTGGCAACGAGATGAACTTTATAAACTTTGGAAATTAGTACTACCGAAAGAATTCTTTGGTGATTTTAATCCTTATGAAAAATTGATCCGTCAAGATGAATATATTTCAGCAGATGAAACTTCCCAAGGCTGGGGTTGGTTAATGTATGGCCGAACTAAACACCGCGGCAATGTTTACCTCAACGGTTTAGGTTTTAGTGAAAAAGAGAGTATTGAGGCGATGACAGAAGTTAATACTTGGCATGCAGAATTATCACCAGAAGACAGGTATACGGTCATTTGGGCAAATTTTGGCGATAAAGATCCTAATCAAGAAGATGTTGAAATTAATGTCAGACCCTTTGGCATAGCGCCGACAAAAAGTGGCTTGTCTTATATTAGCATTGACGGTTTTACCATTAAAAATATTGCTAGTTCCTGGGCGCCCCCTACGGCCTTTCAAGCAGGCGCCGTAGTAGTTAACGGTGGTCACCACTGGAACATCAGTAATAATAATGTACTTTATTCTAAAGGCGTTTGTATTTCTATTGGCCTTCCCTCGGGAAAGGCGGATCAAAAAATGTCAGGCTATCATCTCATTAAAGACAATATTATGCTGCGCTGTGGTCAAGCTGGTATTGCTGGCCAAGGGTGGGGCAGCCATTCGACCATAATAGGCAATATCATTGAAGAGACCAATTACCTGAAGGAATATGGTGGTTGGGAAACTGCCGGAATCAAGCTACATGGTGCTACCGATGTCACCATTGCCAATAATTTAATACTTGGTGTATCGACCAATTTCCCGGGCGCGGCCCACGGCATCTGGGTAGATTATGCCAATACCAATTTCACTATTGCCAATAATGTTATTATCAAAGCCGAAGATGCTGCCATTATGCTAGAAGCTAATTGGCAAGGCACTTTTTTAATAGAAAATAATATTATCATTACTGGCGATGCCGTAGTGATGAGCTCAATAGATGATGTTTGGGCGCATAACCTATTTGTTGATGTTAGCGGTCGATGGGTTAATCAAACCTATGGTGACAGACCTGCGGTTAATAAAGCGCGTTGGTTTAATAATACCTTTATTTCTGGGGGGCTTGAAGAGGCTCCAAAGGATGCCAACTATATTATTGACAATAATTTCTATGCAAATAATGCTATACCCAGTGCAATAGATAGTAATAAGCGAGAAACAGTAACAGATGTGGAATTTGATTACGCTATTACTGAGCAGGGGGTTACTGCGTCTTTTAATGTTCCTGACGAATGGCTATTACAACAACTGCCGATGGTGACTGCGGTGACAACTAATCTGCCGATAAAACGCCGCAATGGTAAAGATGCAGCTGTTGATAAAGATTTCTTTGGCAAATCTCGCAACCAGCAGCAGATCATTGCTGGGCCTTTTGCTAGTTTAGCAGCAGGCTATAACCAACTGACCTTGTATGCATTTCCTAAACGATTAGCTAAGCTTAAAGCGTCGATATCAGGTGTTAGTGGAAATTAAATTAAGATTTTGGCAAACCATACTGTTTTATATGGTTTATTAACTGTCGGTTGTTAGGTAAAGCGTCTTTAAATCGATCCACCATTTTACTGTTTTCTTGAAAATAAAAACTAGCCTTAGCATCACATTCATTGCTTTTACTTGTCGCGCGAGCTTGAGTTTTAAAACCCATGCCATAGAGAATATATTGATAACTTGCCGCTGGAAAAATTTCTGACCCTTGATTAAAATCACTGGCCGACGGCACTTGGTATTGCCATAGTTCAAGCAGTTCTTGTAATCGCTCAGGCATTGTTTCCTCACGGCAGTTGTCTCGCCAATAGTCTGAATCTCTGCGTTGGCTTAAAACATAATGTAATTTAAGAAAATCGATGATCCGATCCCAATTATAATTAAACCGTTCGTTAAAGCGTTTTGCGGTGATCGCCATTATATTATGGCTGGCAGGCAGTTCGTCACTGATCATCTTCGCCGATAACTCCACCATGGCCAAAGCAGAGGCTTCTAAAGGTTCAATAAAACCTGCTGCCATACCTACGGCAACACAGTTTTTATGCCAAAATTTTTCTCTGTGCCCTGGAGTAAAAGCAATCTTCCTAATATCAGCTTGCTCTGCTGCTGCCTGACCTATACTGGGCGCTATATATTGTCTTAATAATGACTCGGCACTTGATTGCTGCATGTGAGCACTAGAATAAACATGACCAACACCGCGCCTGCTCGGCAACCCTATATCCCAAATCCATCCGGCAGTTTGTGCGGTGGCAATGGTCGATGAAGCAATGGGGCTGTTTTCTTCCACATAAGGGATTTGTACAGCCAGCGCAGTATCATTAAAGAGATACTGGTGTTTACTGATAAAAGGAATTTGATAATGCTTACCCAATAATAACGACGCACTGCCACTACAATCGACAAAAAGATCACCTGTAATGTCACCGTGAGTTTTTGTACTTACTGAAGCGATATCACCATTAGGGTGAGAGTTAACTCTAACAACATGAGCCGATACGTACTTTACCCCCAGATTTTCAGTACAATGCTTTTGCAATAATTTAGCAAACTTACCCGCATCGAGGTGATAACCATAACTGGCAACAGCCGCATACTCCGGCGTAGATTGTTGCTTTGGCGCGAAATTTTGTGCTGATAAGTGTGATTGAACACTGACGGCATCAGCAAAAGTTACTTGTTGGCTATTTTGTTGCCAAGAAGGCACTAAGTTAGCCTTTCCAAAACCTTGTGGTAAAACAAAGGGATGATAATAAGCATCACTCTCATTGCCATTAACCCAGCCGACAAATTTAGAGCCCTGCTTAAAAGAGGCATCACATGCTTGAATGAAATCGGTTTCTGAAATCCCCATTTTTTGCAAACTAGTACGCATGGTTGGCCAAGTGCCTTCACCCACACCTAAAATCTTGACATCGGGGGATTCGATCAGCGTGATTTGAATACCAGTATCGGTATTGCTTTGATGTTCAGCGGCAATAATGCCAGCGGTTAGCCAGCCTGCAGTACCTCCACCAATAATGGTTATTTTTTTAATGGCATTATCCATTAATATTCACCTTATTTATTTCTTGGGTAAGTCGTTTTAGGTTGTGGAAATTCACCTGGAATAAAGGCAATCATATCGATAGTTTTAGTTAAGGGGGTATTGTCACAGATT
>JALJPB010000104.1 GCA_022969175.1 Colwellia sp.
AAAATTATCATCGTTTTCATGGTAAGTATCGCTTAGCCAATTGGGTGATTACTGCTGCTGGCTTAGTGACTTTAACCTTAAGTATAGTGTTTAATAACAAAGGTGAGTTTATTGAACCACAAGTATTGGTGTGGTTATTTTTTATGGTGCAGTTTATGCCAGTTATGATGATTGAGTTTTCTGAATATAGTCAATTTAAAATGATGCGAACAGCAGACCGAAGTTCTGTACGTAGTGCAACTTTAAGCCCTCGTAGTATTGCTAGTTTTATTGCACCTAAGTGGCTTTATGTTGCTTTGCTTACTTTATTGATTGCCATTGTCTACGGCTTTTATTTAGAAGATTTCACAATAAATATTGAGGGTAGTGCTGTTTATGCAGCCGGGATTCTTTTGTTTTTAAATACATTTTTTGCTGGTTTAATCTATTGGCAACTTTATGGTAAAAAACTCAACCCTCATCTAACTGAGGCTGATCGACAAAAGCTGATATCGGTTGCAATTCAATCGCTAGTATTTGTCAGTATCAGTGCGAGTATATTCTTGATGGTTAGCTTGAGCATTAAAGAATATCAATTGCATAGCCTAGCTCCGTTAGCTATGACTATATATTTGCAAGTAATTGCGCTGTTTTCATTGGGTAATTCCATCGGCAGTATTAAAGTTGATGAATTAAATTTTGATTTATACAAAAAAGAGTCTTTGCTGTGAAGTTCATAATTCGCTATTTTTGTAAATAGGAAATAGGAAATAGGAAATAGAAATCAATTTACCCCTGTATAAGTGGTTATATCTCTCTTGGCAATTTGTAGTGGCTAAGTAATTCTGGCCACTAATTTATAGCTACAATCCGTTTTAGGTGTGTTATCGCCTTAGAAGTAATGCTCTATTTCATCTGGATTTTTATAAAGGTCAACGACCGATTTGGTGGAGCAGGAGCCAGTCATGGTAAGTAACAATCAAGATGCCTCCTAAAAGCTCATTGTAGTCGGTCATAACTACTTAAATTTGTTTTTTAACATATAACATCATGTGTTGTAGTTTTACTAATAATTGAAGTAGACCAAGGGCTATATTGAGCTGATCAACAGCCGCTCAAATGTTGATAAATGAGGCTCACTTAGTGCGCATTGAAGACCTTAACCCATCCTGAATGTTAAGATCAACTTTCCGATCATATCGCGGACATAAAGTCTTACTTCTTTACACTATGTGGCATATATGGACGCCACAGTTAATAGGTAACCCCATTTATTATAATCTCTTGTTGATTTAATATGCTTGAAGTTTACCGAACCGTCCAAGCCAGTTGTCGAGAACCGGTCAAGCTAATTGTCGCTTAATACTCATTAGTTCATGTTTTTTCCTTTAATTTTTGTAACATCTTTTCTGCATTAGTATTACTAGGGTTCAGTGATAATGACTTTTTAAAGCTACGGATTGAAAGTGAAAAGTTCTTATCGATAAAATATGCTTCTCCAAGGCTGTCGTATGCATTAGAGTTTTCAGGAAATTCTACCGTCAATAAGGTGAATATTTCTATCGCATTTTTAATATGTTTACTGTTAATTAAGCTATATCCTAATAAATTAAGCTCACTCGGTTTTTCGAAAAAATAAGCGTTATAACTGTCAGTTTTTAATTGTTGATAGCTACTTAAACAAGTATTGATATTATCTTGGCAAATAGTGCTTAAAGATAAATAAATTGATTTTTTACCAAAAGGTTTAATGTCATCAATAATCTTTAAGGCAAGTTCTTTTAATTTTCCTGCCACTTGGGGGAAACTTGAGTTTGTAATTACTGAAATACCGATATTATATTCTGGGAAAACCATTATCCAGTTTTGTGTGCTTTCAACTCCGCCATGATGAACAAAATGTGTTTCAGTTTCAGCGTTGTCAACCGCAACCCATAAGTAACTCATCGAATCACTGCCGCTAACATGAAATAATTTTTGCTGAGATAATTCTACTATTGTATTGTTTTTATCTAATTGCATTTGCATGTAGTGAGTTAAATCAGTAAGTGTTGATTTAATAAAACCACTGCTACCCCAAAGTATTTCTTTCTTGGTATGTGCAGTCATTAACTGCTGTTGATCATTATAACCATAGGCAAAATTGTTCAATTCTTTTTTAGTTAAGTTAACTTTTGTATTAGTCATATTGGCTTGTTGTTTTAAAACACTTTGTAAAAGCTGATCAAAAGGTGTTTGATAAACCGTTTCTAAAATATATGCCAGTAATTCAACACCAGCACTTGAGTAGGTGAATTGGTGCTTAGATTTAGAGGTATCTACAGTGTTTAAAGCCAACATAAAGGTTTTACGTGAGAGATCTTTTTTATTAATATTAAGTTCTTCTGTGCCTCTTGGGATGCCTGATGTGTGAGTAAGTAGCTGTTTAATGGTTACCGGATTATTACTTGGGCTGAGTTGAGATAAAGGCTCTGATAAATATTTAACAATATTAGTCTCTAATTTTAATTTACCTTCTTTTACGGCTTTTGCTATTAATAATCCTGTCATGGTTTTACTCACAGAGCCTATCTCATAAAAGGTGTTGTCATTGGGAGTATTACCCATATTAGGTGTTAGTTCCCCAAAGTGCTTTTTATAAATTTGACCACTTTTAACCACACCAATTGAAACCGAATTTAAGCGTTTATCGATGAGAAAATGATTAGCATGTTTTTTTATACTTGTTTCAACAAGGTTGCTATCAATTTTAATATTATTGCTATTAGCCGCTAGGCTGAATACAAAAAGAAGGTAAAAAGCAGAAAATATTAAGTTACGGGTAAACATAGTTAACTCTCTTAAATTAATGATTGAATGAATAATTCAAGCAGATATTAGCGATTAATTAAGTAGTATTCGACCGACTAAAAAAGTCGGTCGCCCTGTTTTTATTCCGTTATAGGCCAGAAAGAGTAATTAATTGTGGTTTTTATAAAAATGTTTGATTTATCCTAGTTGCCGGTATTGAGAGGGGGTCATTGCCATTTTCTTTTTAAATGCGGTGTTGAAAGAAGACTTAGAATTAAAGCCAACATCATAAAGTATGGAGAGAATTGTTTTGGTTTTATGCTCAATATCTTGCAACATTTCCGCTGCTAAATTTACCCGATAGCCATTAACAAAATCAAAAAAATGTTGATTAAGGTGATGATTAATTATTGATGAAAGTTCTTCTGTTGGTAAGTTTAATTGCTGAGCTAAAGACTCAATAGTTAAAGTCGTATTTAAGTAAGGTCTGCTATTGGTCATAAGGTGTTTTAGTTGAGTAATTTTTTGCTCGAGTTCTTGGCTTTCATTTTCGCTTAAATAGGGAATTTTCTCTTTGCTGGTTTCGCTACTAGTTTCTCTTTTTATTTTATATAAAGGAGCTGTAGCAAGGGGGGTTTTTGAACTGATGCCTAAAAATAGCAGGGGGTTGTTCAGCGCTTGAAAAAATATCCAACAGACAAACAATAACCCGGTGAATAACATTAACGGTGTTAATACCGTGTTTATGCTCTGGTATTCTGTAAATTTAAAAATATTTCTAAAAAGTCCGATTAAAAAATCTGTTGTAAAAAATAAAATAAAATAAGTTAACCAACGGTGATTTAGTTGGTTAATGTCGGAAAAGTTTTCAAGTAATATTTTTTTATGTTTAATTAACGTTTTAAAAATTAGGAGCAGATAGAACGCCATTTCAATATAAAGGAAAAAGTGGACAATGATGATTTCTAATCGAGGATTGGCATTATTATAAAAAGCCATCTTTTGTTCAATATCGCCGAAATAAAAACCGGGTAAAAATAATAAGTTCACCAATAAAAGTGGTAAAAGGTTCGGTAAATCTTTTAATTGAAGTTTTGTATCATTGTACAATACAGATTTAACGTAAAAATATAATGCCGGCGCTAATAATGCGACAATGTTTGCTCTGAACATATCAAAGTTTAAATGGTTTCCGTAAAAATTTTGAAAGATAAAATTACTGATATCAAAAGCAGTAATAAGTAAAAATACAGCTAAGAGTTTATTACTTAAAAGGTTACCTTTTTGCAGAGTAAAAAGAAAAGTTGCGAGTAATGTATGGGAGAAGAATAAAAGTTGAACAATGTTTTCTGACATAAAAAATACCTAAGTATGCCATTTATGAAGGCTTAAGAAGGACTATGCTAATACACTATCAAGACACTATCAAGACACTATCAATACACTGTTGATATGACAAACAACTATTTTTATGCCGTCAGAGGTGGCATTTTTGTTGTTATTCGCATAATAATCAATACGCTCCTTAGCGAGTCCATTTTATTACATTAATGTAGGTAACAACAAAATTAATGAGGTTAGGTGACCTTAAGGCAGCCTTTAAATAAAGGGGATTAATTTAGCTCACCTGTCTTTTCTCGGGCTGTAACCATAATAAAAACCTCTCGACATGGTGGATTTTGTAACCCAAGTAAAGAGGTATAAATAGATCAATTAACGGTAGGTGTCTTCGTTAATTCATAAAAACTAAGTTGTTGGAATATATTCATCACGCTACCACCTTACTTTTTAATAAGTTTTACCAACTATTCAGTGCCAGCCGTTATATTTGTTTACGTAGCTCTGTTACCTGATCATAACCAATACCCCAGTTGTCAGTGCTAACTTCATCGATAACCACGAAAGTCGTTGCCGGGTTTTTATTTAACACCTCAACCATTAGCTGAGTGCAGCCTTTAATAATGGCCTTTTTTTGTTCATTGGTTACGCCTTCGTCGGTAATTTTTACGTTAATATATGGCATGATTGTTTTCCTTTTTGTGTGGTTAAATTTTTGATTTAAGTTAGTTACGGTTTGTTCAGTGTTAAATGTTAAGCAACCGCTACCTTTGTCACGCTTGATTCTTTGATAAAATCAGACAAGTACTCTTTAAAATACTGCACCGAATTTGAACCAGAAATCAGCGTGTTTTCATTAACAATAAACGTGGGAATGCTGCGAATGTTAAATGCTTTAATACGTGAAACTTTATGCGCTAATTCTTGGCTTAACTCTTGATTTAGTTCGGTTGAAGTTAGTGCTGCATTGGTTTTTTCTCTATCAAAACCGAGTTCTTCAGCAATATTGAGCAATACGGTTAAGTTACTTATATCTTGCCCCTCTTTAAAGTAGGCTTCAATTAACGCCTCATTAAGCGCTATTTGTTTATCAAATCGTTCTGCCCAATGCATTAACAGGTGTGCATTATGGGTATTGTAATAATGAGTTCTTTTTGAAAAATCAATGCAAACACCAGATTTGGCAGCTGTGGTGACTAATGACCCTTGATATTCAAGTAACTTATGCTCATTCCAGCCCATTTGACGGCTAAAATAACTTGCTATTGGTTCACCAGCATTAGCCATATTGGGATTTAATTCAAACGGCATAAAATGAAAATCAACGTCGATATTTAAATCAATAATCGCGGTTTTAATGTTGTTGTAGCCGATTGGACACCAAGAGCAATTGATATCGTGTACCATTTCAATTTTTAATTTTTTCGGGCTTAATATGTTCATTATTGTTGTTCCTTAGTGTCGGTATAAATTTTAGTATCGGTATACATTTTGGTGACAATTCGCCATTGACCATTTTCTTTAAGCAGACCTAAAAAGTCGATGTAGTTAAAATTAAATAAAGGACAGTAAATTTTCGCCATTGCTTGGTCTTGTACAACATCAATAGTTAATATTTTAAAGTTATAAGGTTTGTTTAATTTAGCTGGCACTGGCCTAAGTTCAACATCGGTTAACCATTGTTCTAACGAGCGCCTAACACCTGGTGATTTTAATTTAATATCGGGTGAGAATAGCGCTTTTAATTTAACGACATCGCCATGATGCAGACCATCAAAATAGTTATGTAAAATGGTGGTGATAGCCGCCAAATCACTGGTCGTTTCATTAAGCGGACTTTTAATATTAGCCATGAGCTTACTCCAAATTTAAGGTGAGAAAGGGCAAACACACTCAGTGTTAAGTATTTGCCTTTTTATCGTTGTTATTTAGTTAGTCATCACTTAGCTGACATGAATTAGCGAGTCATAACTTCGCTGACATCGCCTGTTCTGCTTGGTCTGTCTTGATAAAGTTAGGCATGGCTTGTACCGCAGTTAACATTTTTGTTGTTTTTTCACCAATGATAATATCAACAGGAAAATAGGTGCCCCATCGAGAATAAACCGTCAGCATAATGTCTGCTGCTGAAGGGCTATCACCACCTAAGAAGTTTTTGCTAGCGAGTTGGCTCTCAATAATTTGCCATAACTGGTTGATATTTTCTGCGGCAGCATTCAAGGTTACTTGCTTTACTTTTTCATCACTGACATGTTGAGCTAGAAAAAATAATCTGCCATAAGCTGGGTGCATCGTGGCATTAGCAAACATAATGTCTTGAATTGACTTTAGGCGGTCATCTTCATTTTCAGGGAAAAGTGGACTTTTGTGCTTGTTAAGAATGTGAAGCATAATTGCAGCACCTTCGGTCAATGTTTTATTACCATCAATTAATACGGGTACTGCGCCAACGGGATTGATTTTTTTGAAGTTATCATCTTGTTGTGCATCAATAATTTTAACCTCTTGACCGAGCTCGCGTAAAACCACTTGAGTAGCTACAGAACAAGCGCCTTGTGAATAATAAAGTGTATACATGGTGTTCTCCTAAAAGATGAATTTGCTTAATTTGTTAGTTCGCATATTTGGTGACTAATGCCTTCCTCAATGCGATGAAATAAGTTTAAACCCATTCTTTGTCTTCATATATGCCAATAATATGCATATACTGTTCTCAAATTGGAGACAGTAGCGGTTGTAGTAACTGTGATATAAATTAGTGGAAGCGAAGAAAATGGTATTAACGTTAAATGAAAAAGGCATAGTGAATGGATAAGTTACGGGCAATTCGGTTGTTTGTTCGTTTAGCTGATTTAGGAAGTTTTACCCGCGTAGCCGAGCAGGTTAATTCATCAAAATCGATGATCAGCAAGGAAATAGGGCGCCTTGAAAATGAGTTGGGCGCCCGTTTATTGCACCGTTCTACTCGTAATGTACAACTAACCCATGTTGGTGAAGGTTATTTACGGCGAGCGCGAGAGATATTATCAAAACTGGACGACGCCGATAATTTTGTCCAAGATTTACAACAGAACCTTCGCGGTAAACTTAAAATAAATGCTCCTATGGCACTCGGAATTACTGATCTGTCGCATTTGTTTGCCGACTTTATGAAAGCCAATCCTGAGATTGAGCTCGATATTCATTTAGGCGATGAAAGTGTTGATTTAGTAGAACAAGGTTTTGATTTAGGTTTCCGCGCGTCAAGCAAACCAATAGATTCTAATTATGTCGGTAGACCATTAACACGGTTTAATTATAAGGTTTGTGCATCCCCTGAATATCTTGAGCAACATCACACCATTACGCTGCCCAAAGATCTTAAAGATCATAATTGTTTTATTTATAGCTACTTTCAAGGAAAAAATGTTTGGCCAATTGAGGATGGTATTGCGGTAAAGGGCAACATGCGAGTGAATAATACCATGTTTATGATGGCGTCAATTAAACAAGGATTAGGACTGGGTTTTATCCCCGACTTTGTTTGCCAACAGGCAATAGACAGTGGTGAAATAATTGAAGTATTAGCAGATGCAAAAAAG
The DNA here is from genome assembly GCA_022969175.1 of Colwellia sp. Lineage (GTDB taxonomy): Bacteria > Pseudomonadota > Gammaproteobacteria > Enterobacterales > Alteromonadaceae > JALJPB01. Next base: position 7,689 of record JALJPB010000104.1, read on the forward strand.
CCACAGTTAACCTTATATGCTTTATATCCAGTGCGCTATCATGTGCCAGCAAAATTAGTGCAATGCATTGACTATTTAGAACAGTGGTTTGCTGATAAAAATAGATCTTGATGCTAACTAAGCTCCTTTGGTTTTACTTTAATGCGGCTATGCTGAAATTAAAGGCAATTAACATCAAGCTTCCAAAGTTCGGTTCAATAGCCGACATTAAGGTTGATTTATAAGGTTAACTTCTGCTACTTCCAATGCATTAATATGATGAGAATATGGAAGGTGCTTACATCTTGTCGACCTTCAGTGCGCTTAAAATCTCTTGCAAGGCGAGCTTCATGTTTGTTTTACCTTCAATATAAGGCTGCCAAAATTTTACAATTAATGGTTCATATTTGGCCCATGAGCGGTTATACAAACCATTTTTGTAGGCATAGGGCTGATAGCCAGCTATTCCGTGTTGTGCCAGTGACGTTTTAACCACTTCACCAACAGTATAAAATTGTAGTGCATGCCAAAGTTGTTTTTCGTGAATATAGTGAAAGCTTTGTTCTAACTGCTTTATCTCGGTTTGCATCGGCCTTAATATTTTACCATGAGTCGCTTCATGAAATACCATTTCCAGAGCCGCTAAACCTTGGTAATCAGCGCGGCTGCTGGTTATCACCGCATGCCCATCCATAGTGTAAGCGCCAGCCCAATAGGCAGGGGCGTAAACAATGTCATATTTAATCGGGGTAATGTATAGTTTGTGCTGAAATATCTTTTCCAGTTTGTCCTGTATTATTTTCCCATGTTTGGCCAATAACGTATTAGCTTTGTTAATCCACACGGTATTTTCATTATGGTGCCTGTCCCAAAAATTCTCCTGATAAAGGGGCGCAACCGCGTTCAAATGATTCAATAAAATACTTGGTATCTTATTGTTGCTAAGTTGGTTATTAACAAGATATTTTGTCTGACTTAACTGCGTTTTAATCAACGAAAGCTGGTCATCAAATAACAGACTTCTTTTAACATATTCCTTTTTATAAAACTCAATGGCCGCTTTTAAGGTTTTACTATTTTCATCACTCAGTTCAGTGTTGTTAGCACCAACATCAATTCCTTTTGTTGTTCTTGCCCGATCATACAGAAAATGATGTAGGTTTAACCACTTTGAGCTTTGAAATTGAAAACCGCTAACGATGTTTGCATTGGCAACGCTACGATTCTCGATAAGTAATGGTTTCTGCTCAGCGAATGCATCTGGCAGATAGAAGAAAACGGATAACGATAGTAAATAAAAAGACAATAGTTTCATTTTATTCTCTCTCTTTGGTTACGTTGGAAAACTGGTGCGAATTTTTCTGATCTTGTGTTCAATAATGATACCGATACAACCCGCTAGCAGGCTCAGTAAACCTATCAACATTAGCCAATTATTAGCTGTAATATGGAGATGGTGACTTGTTGCTCCCTTGTTGACGAAAAAACGTCTGCCACCGTCAACTTGTTTGACAAAATAGTTACCATTGGGTTGGTCAAATATCAACACCTGAAAATCTAACCGGGTAAGTAGGTGGTCATTTTCGCTTCTTCTTGAATTGAAATCTTCAAACAGCCTAAGTGCTTCATCGTCATTAATAATGCCCTTAGATTCATACTTATAAGTCGTAGTAGCTTTGGGTTCAAATATCCAATTTTGTTTACCCGCAACCAGAGCTGTTCCACCAAGAATTACCATCACGGAAGATATCAACAACCAGCGCATCATAAAACTAGCGGAGTTTTTATTCTGTTGTTTTTGGTAACCGCTGATCAGTGTCAATTTGGATAATTGTGTTTGAATAGTACTGCTGTCAAAGTCTTCTAGAAATTTTTCCAACTCGATTTCCAGCGCTTGCAGTAACAGCTTGAATACGTCATCAGAGGGAAATGATTTGTCGTTTTCTAACTTCGAAAGATATGATTGTTCTATGCCTACAGCTTCTGCTAATTCCGGCTGGCTAAATTCTTTTGCTAATCTTAAGTTCTTAAGCTTCTGCCCTAAAGTCATCATAGGTGTTGTCCTGTATGTATTGGATATGCTGCGTATTCTTGGGTATTCATTCCGGAATAGACAGATGAATATAAGCTCATATTCGGACTTTATAGCATATTTTGTTCAATCGTCGAAAAAAACTGACACTGAGCTATGGGGTAGTGAGTTGAAACTTTGCTTATTTAGAAAAGTTATTCAAATTCAATGTCACAAGCTAAATAAATTTGCTTTAAAGTAGACTATCAAATTTAGTTAATGACCAAGTATTTAACGATGTGATACACAAGGAAATAATTTAGACCGGATATAATCTTTTTACTTAATGATTAGAAGATTACCTGTTGGTACACAAAGGATTGTCTTCGTTTTAATTTCATCAATACACTACTAGTTAGACATAAATATAACGAATACACAAAGTCATGGTACACCTTGTTTTTAAGACCCGATAGCTGACTTAATTATCAAACTAAAACGAATACATAAAAATACTATGTTTATTCTGATCAATATCAGAACTAATCTTATGTTTTTGTTTCTTCCGTGATTAATATTTTTTTATTACTTTATATAAAAAAATTTACATACATTTCAAATTAGTATAATTTATGTACAGGATGTAAATATCTAGGGATAGAATTAATGAACTTAAATAAACATGTATTAGTTATCATTGTTTTCATTACTCTTCCCTATTGTAGCTTTAAACTCATAGCCTCCTCCAACCTTGATGAATCTTGCACAACTGATTTGTCGACGATCAGTTTTGCTCATTGTAAAAAAGCAGAGAAAAACTTTAGAACTGCAATTTTAGCTATACATGGCTGGAATGGAACATGCCGTACTACATTTGGCGAACAAAAGAACTCTTTATATAAAGTACTTGGAACCCGCCAATTCTATGATTTTGATTGCTTTCAATACGATAGTACACATTTGAGTATAAGAGAAAATACAGATGCGCTTCATTTTCGCTTAAGGGAATTAGACCAATTAGGTTATCAAAGAATATTTCTGGTAACACATAGCACCGGGGGGATTATTGCTCAGCAACTAATAGTCGATAAGTATGTAGATAAATTGTCTATTGCTAATAATTACTCTTTAAATATATTGGAGATACATGCCTGGGCTACACCAATCAACGGGTTAAGAAGTAATATTTCGGTACCAGGGAAATTATTAAGTGCATTGGGATTTAGCCCTGAAACTTTGCCTGACTTGGACGCTGATTCTGATTACTTAGAAAACCTTAAACTAAAAATGAAATCTTTCAATAATCAATATGCTGCCGCAACTGCCTTTCGGCAAGGAAAGATGGAAATAAAAACAGTGTTTTACCAAGGACAAGGAGAAGATTGGGTAGTTCATTCAATAGAAAAAGCTACCGGCGTAAATGATGGTTGGTTTAATTCATCACTTCACACAATTGTTAATACTAATCAAGGTCATTCACATAATATTGGAAAGTCAGGTACAAATTACTACCCCACTTACCCAGCTGAAATGTTAACTAATTCGGCGTTACTTAACTTAAAAGTCATCCCTCGTTATGAAGATGTTTTTCCAAGCAATATATCAGTAGTTACAATTGCTATGGAAAATAGGCAAAGAAAAGTTGTCGACGGCCTAATATTTTATGCAACGAAAAATTTCACGGGTGCATTTGGTGCATCTATAGATTTTTTACACCGTATTTATACCCAATCGTTCGACAGAAGCCATGTTGTAGATGAGGAGCTAGTAAAAGGGTTTTTAGATACTTTAGAGCGAAGAGCTGCTAAACCAGATGAAGACTTTATTAGTTTTGTTGATAAGTTTATTGCTCAAGTTATAACGCCATACGAACCTGGTGGAGGAGAGGAATTAAGAAAGCTAGGTTACAATAACTCCAACGTCGTAAATATGATTCTGGAAACGGTAGTATTAATGCGAAAAGTTAAAAATATTTACATGCTTGAAAATGGCTTTAATATAAATAATTCTGACGCTGCATTATACTCCTCATTAGACACCTTTAATAATAAGATGTTAAATATTACCCAACGTTTTTTAGCTTCTTCTCATGGACCTGTTCAGAGAAAAGCATTAGAGCAAATTTACGAAAATATTCAAGATATTAGAGATACACGAATAATATCAAATAACTTGGTCACTGGATTATCTAGTTATTACCTTGAAAATGAAAAATATAATAAGTTAAATCAGCATGCTAAAGATCTGGTAGCTAATACATTCGCACATTTACTTAAAAATTCATATCCGAGTCAAGCAATCATGACATCTTTAAATACGTCGGTTACATATTTAGGTGAAACTAGGCCTTCTTGGTTTACGTTGAATAATAAAAATGTTGTTCATGAAGTGATAAAAGCAATGCCGACAGATGGTCGATTAATAACTAAGAATCAAGAACAATTACTATTTAGTATTGCTGAACATGGTGGCGTAATGGCGAATGACTATTCTAGTTCCATCATGGCTATAGAAAAAGCACAAAAATTAATAGGGCAGAAGGCCATATCTATTAATTTGATGTCAACGATTGAAAATGCAAAGGAAAATAGTCCTTTTCCTAAAATCAGTTATGAGATTGATCGGAAATTCTTAAAGATAAATGAAACTAATTTTCCTATTCAGCAGTAATTTGAAAGTTATTATAAAAATTAACCACACCAGTTTGTTGTTTTATATGGTTATTTTAGTTTTAACTTATGCGTAATCAAAATGGAGTTTTAGTGTAATAAATGAAAATAAATATTCAATTAATGGTCGTAATGGTGCTTCAATTTTTTATTGTAGGATGCGCTTATAGACCAGTAGTTATAGATCGTGAGCAAATTTTTATAGGTGCGTTTAAATCTTTTCAAGAAATAAATGAAAGCTGCATCTATAGCGAAGTGGAAGGTGTTGGGGTTAAATTTGGATTTGGAGCTTTTGGTATTGGGTATTTTGATCGAAAATTTCTTGAAGTCATTAATATCAAAGAAGGATATTGTATTAATAATTTAGTTGAACTTTATATTGGTGAGCTAGCTGAAAATGAAGCTTTAAAATACAGTAATCATAATTTATGAAAAAACAAACAAAAAGGAATTATTCATGAGTAATTTAATGAAAGTGACATTGATAGGGAGCATGTTTTTATTGTCTGGGTGTTCTTCAAATCACCATTTAGTTTTCTTTACAAATACAACTATCGGAGTTGAAATAGCTTCAGAGCCAGCGAGTGGTTCTCCAGCAAAATTTATTATTGGATACAAAAGGCAAGAAGGTGTAATTGACCCACTTATTCCTGATTATGAATTCATTCCAAATGATACTAAAGCTAATGGAGGAGTACCAGGAGGTACAACTCTTGCTGCATTAGCAGAACCTGCAAATGGCGATACCTCTATAATCATGACACCTCAGGGAACGGCTATACCTAAAGGGCAAAATAATAAAGCACACTCTGTACTTGCCAAAATGAATTTTGGAGCCACAGGAGGGGGGTCTGGAGCATCCGCCTCACAATTTTTTGCTACAGGGTTAGCAGCCGAGTACTTGGCAAAATCAAAGGGAATTACAGGAGCTTTAGCAGGCGATCCAGAAATCAACAAAGTTCAGAAATATGTCAACTTGGAGAGTAATGATAACTTAGCGACATATGCTCAGATACAGGGCATGTACAAATTAATAAATAAATATCCTACTGATGGTGACAAAGCAGGTGAAGCGCTTACCTTGACAAAAAATCTTGATGCGTTAGATGAGGGCATATTTAAGAAAAGTTTCACTCATTACACAGTAAAGCCTGCATCAAAAGATGTTGGTATTGTTACTTACCTAATTAAAAACGGTAATTCATTTAGCGATGTTATTTCATATATTACGGCTATGGAACAATCTCTCGAAAATGCAAAAAAAGTAGTAATTGATAGTTCATCTACTCATGGCCGTGTTCTTTTGACTTCGAAACAGAAGCAGGAAATGATCAATGATATTGCATTTTTTCCGTCAAAGATAAAAGAATCGAAAGATAAAATTTCATCAAATAAAGCTGTAGTTTCAATGATTGACTTTGTTTATAAAAATATTTTACTAAAAGAAAAAACTAAATAGGAGAGCAATATGTCAAGTGACTTCCATATAGATCCAGATGGTTTAGACAATAACTCTAACCGAGACAAGAATGATCGCCTTTCAGATATAATGGCGACAATAAATGATAGTTATAACATTGTTCAAGTAGTAAGAATTGACTACAACGACGAGCATGGATGGAATATTGAATACACATGAAATATCAAAGTTTGATGTAAGTAGCTCATAGCAAGAATTTGATCTCTTTGTCATATTAAAGCTGCGGTTTTCGTCTAGATGCATTTATGCTAATAGCAAATGCTGCAGAGTTTACTCTAGCTTGGTTTTGACTTTCTTTGTTTAAATCCTTGTAGCTCTTTATCTACCTTTTTTATAATTCCATCGACAGTTGTACCAGTATTATCACTAAGCCAGAGACCAGCTACACTGTAAATATAAGTAATTTTGTTGCTTCAATTATAATAAGGTTATCTTCCGCTGTATTGTCTTTACGACGAAATGAACGATAGTATCAAGTTCAGTAAAACTTTCTACAGCTTCTAACTAATCGCTGTAATAAATGTAATACATCTTTATTTGTTTTTTTTAATTTATAGTGAAATTTTTCCATAATCAAAACACTATTCTGAAGTAATGTGGGTTATATGAAATTATATTTTAATCAGTCACTTATGAAGAAAGTTATAGTTTTTTTATCATGTTGTACAAGTTAATTTTTTTGTTAAAAAAATAGTCTAATGAATCAAACATCAACTTTCCGATCATACAGTATGCATAAACTTGATACTTCTATCTCGTTTTTGGGCACTTAGCGAGATAGGTTTAAACCGTCATAATTGTCACTTGGTGAATTAATCTCAGAGAAAGAAAAACAGCTACTATCCGGCTGTTGAGTGCCAAACTCGGTTATTCGATTAGTTGCCTTTACTTTTAACTCAAGCTAGAAAGCAGACGTTGCATTTTGCGACCATAACGATAACAAATATACGATAGCGGACATTCCCCACAGATATAAATATGCATTGTTTGACTATAAATATTACCAATTAATCGAATAACCTGACTGGCAAAAATGTCACCAAAGCAGTCGTTAATAGCTACATAGTTGTCATTAGACAAATAAAGTTTAAGAGCTATATTTATAACTTCGATTATGAAATAGATAGGATATTCACATGATAGTTGCACGTTGGTCAATAGACGCAAAATTTGGACATAAGCCTGAACTTATTAATTCTTTG
>JALJPB010000105.1 GCA_022969175.1 Colwellia sp.
ATAATGTAAAGGCTACCTAGATAGGTATAGGCCTCAGCATATTCTGGGTATAATTTAATTGCGTGCTTTAATGAGGACTCCGCCGTAGCAAACTCCCCTACTTTGTATTTACGACTATTTACATAACCAAGCCTCATATACAAACGACCAAATTGTAAATAAGCAGGAGCAAAGCCATCATCCTGCCCTAATAGCTTTTCTAACAGTCTATGGGATTCGATTAACTGACTATTATTACCATCCCAAGAGTCGAGTGTATTTCTGACAAGACTTGCTTGGGTAAACAACTCGCCTTTTTTATTACTAAATACTTCATCTAGTGGGTCGACCCATTTTTCACAATGACTCGATAGAGAAAAGAACAATACAAATAGAAATGAACATAACTTTTTCATTTTATCTTCCTTAATAGTTAACCAAGCAAATTTGCTATTTACTTACACGATTCCTTCGCTTTTGAAGTTACCTTCATTACTGAACACTAGCAGATTTTTTTGAAAATCACTATAAATCCAATTTCCTAAACAAATACCATCGAAAATAAAAAGAGACATATTTGGATTTGGTGACCAATTCACTACAGAAGAAGCTTTTGATTTGCTCAATAGTCATGTCGTCAGAAAGCAGATGAAAACAACAAGAATTTACCAATAGAATTTATTGGGTTTATCGCGGGAGTCATCACTCTTAATGACGAAGTAGAAGTAATGATTAAGTTTCCCAAAGAACTCGTACAACTAACTAAAACTAGCTTCACAGAACAAATGACGTTATTAGCAATGGACTTTTAACGGAGAATACCGCTCTTTAACAATTTAGAAAATTTTGGTGACATTAAGAAGGTGAGCTTCTTAGTGTCACTAAAATCTCAACACCTAATTACTTAAATCACGTTATGAACGTTAAATACGTAATTGGCAACTTTGTGCCCATTAAAGACATTAGCCACAAATTATTTGCCATATATTTTCTAATGAATTACTGGTGTCATATTACTGAGCCGTCTCAGCAATATCCTAGCTCTAATAGTAATTATAGAATTGTATTTTCTAATTCTTTAAAATTATGAGATATTAATTGAAAATAATGGAATGGATATTACTGAGACGTTTCCATAATAGCGTTAGATTATAAAAGGAATTTAAAGACATGTTCAATATCATAAAAAATATGAGATTCAATTTTTCTCGTGAGCTTGATACAACAGAACTGATAAAAGGAATATTTACTCTTGTTGGCGTATTAATTATTTTCTTCACTATAACTCTCGCTCTGAGAGACGTTGAAATAAAAAAATTACAATTAAGCTTGGCTCAAGAGTTACCAAAACTAATTCCTGCTTTTCGCAATAATTACACGAATCAAATATCTGAAGATGGACGGCACATTGAGGTTCGGGCGATTCTCCGTAACCAATCATCGTTTTCAGCTTACCTTTACAACCCAACATTGCAAATACTAGATAAAAATGATGTACATATTTTAGATGCAATTGTTAAATCGAATATAAGCCAGATAAGCGGACTATTATCACCTATGTCTGAGTATAAGGTCTCTTATAAAATAACTTTAGGTGAGCAGTTTATCCTTGATGGTCATAAAATTAGAATTTTATTTAAAGTAGAGATGCCAGATTCTTTGAAAGTGATATATCAAGATTTATTTGAAAATATCCCAGATGCTAATTGGGGGAAAGTTGAGGAGGCTTGGACGATAGATTATATTTACAAAGAACCGGTTTATGTCAACAACCCAATTTGGAAAAACTGGTGGACAAATCCAAGGTAAAATATAACAAATCAAAGCAGACATCAAGTCAACGAGATATGCCTCTAATTTTAGGTATAAATATGGTGTACTTACGGAATCAGTGATGATTCATTCATATTTTTTTCATATATTGAGATTACTCGTAGTGGCTTATTTTTAGCCTCGGAATTATCATTACTAACCTATTATTTTATCTGTGGGAATATGTACTGTACAAATAACGCACAAAAAAGACATGACTTATGTCGTTTTTTTATTTACTCTTAATCTAAGATCTACAAGGTAATAATAAAGGTCTGACACAGAGCTCATCATTCTGTAGATGTAATCAGGGAAGGTTTACACTCCATCAACCAAATTAAATTTCTCTTTTATACGTTATCCAGATGATTAACTCTCAAATTATTAATCAAAAAAATGAGGGATCAAATATGGCTTGGGTACGCAAAACAAAACCACACATGTTTTTATGGAGATTTGTAAGACAAGAATACCGTAATCGCGCAAGAAAAGACAAAAAATGGATTCCCTTTGAACAAGGAGGTACATGGAATAATAGTTTTATCATTAGAGCAGCCGTCAGTGCTAGCCCAGCTATGGTCAAACAAAACGCTGAAGATTTTGCTCGTAAAGCAGATGCTTTCATTATGGAAATTGGAGCTAAAAAAAATAAAGATGATGTCGGCAATGATATTAGTCGTGACGATGCAATAAGTAAACTCACAGAAGCCTTTGCAGTTCCAGATTCAAAATTAAGTAGCATGGGTGACATTATGACTGAATGCTACATAGTTGAATGACTCTAGGAGAATATAATGCATAAATACATAATATTATTATTGGCATCTCTAGTATTTTCAGCACTCGCCGAAGCAGATGATATAGAAGAATTATGTCCCACATCGTTTTCAAGAGAGCAATGCTCATTAGTATCCGAAAAAATTAAAGAGATATTCGAAAAAGATAAGCCTAAAACTGTGGCTGAATTTCAAACAGCTGTAACAGGAGCATTTGATGAGCTAATCAATGATTCACAACTTTACCAATCCCTTTTAGATATGCCCTATGTTAAAAGCAAACTTGGTTCGAGTCCACTGTCATTAAAGTTCACTATGATAGATCGAGAAAACGAAGATTCTGTTGTGGGGTTGGAGTTCGCCTATTCACATGACTTTAAGAGAAAATCATTTGGTGACAAAGGAACTAGAGAGTCAAGCTTTGGATTCGACTTCAATCTAAATGGAACGGTGACACATGAAGCAGAAGAAAACCCGAGAAATTTTCTTGTTGCTAAAGTATCTGCTAGGTATAGCAACGATCCGGTCTTTAAGATTGCACCAGCTGCCAGATCATCAGAGCCATTATTAAGCAAAGCTACAGAAAAATACTGTGCAGATGACATAGATGGAAGCGCAGATTCCGAACTATGTTATGAATTTGATCTGGCTATTTACAACAAATTATTTGCAGATCCCAAAGGGTTTAGCTTTTTTGATGCTGGACTAGACATTGGCTTTGAAACCGATCAACGATTCGATGCTAACAACAGGACAATTGGTGGGTTTGTGTATTATTCATATGAAAATCACAGCCCTGAAAATTTTCTAGGTGCATACAAGATAAAACCAGCGATGTTGGTTAGCATAGAGTCAGTTAGTCCGAGCAGTGAAACTCCAAGAGCAATGGCAGGAGACGATTCAAGTTATGAACGAGTCTCTTATGAGTTTTCTTTAAACATGCCTTTAGACGACTTGCTCAATATTCCTTATACCTTTACTTATAATTTTAGAGGTTATGAGGAAGTGAGTCCTTCAGATATAATTAAGACTGCCAACCTTGATAAATATCGACTAAGAACATACAGCTTGATTACACCAACGGGAATAGTCGCTTCTTATTCTTCAGGTCGCCTACCATTTGGTCTAGAAGATGAGAGCATTGTTTCATTAGGATTTAAAACCTATTTTTAAAAGAGGGAAAACTAACTACCAGCTGAATCAGCGATTATCAAGAAATTCGGGAGAGCGTATAAAGAACTTTCAGCTATAAGCTGTCCTCTTCATCGCCACAAGAACGGTGAAGGACATGTAGATAGTCTACGATCCTGCTAGCAGTCCGCAACAAATTGACGACAACTCAGAGTGAAGATCGGACATTGAAAGAATGTCCGACTCGCTATTTTGTACATTAAGGCCCTTTTTTGGCACTTTGAATTCATATCTAGATTAATAGTGAATGACCGCTTTGTTGGCAAAGCTATCTATTGCCACAAAGGAATTCAAGTGGCGCTTTTGACCACTACAATATTTACCAATTCACACTAGGCTTTCCTTCTTGGCACACTGGACACTTACGTCGATGGATTTCAGATGTTTTTGCACCATATTCTTCGTTACAATGTCCACATGAAATTTTGAAAGTTACATTCTTTTTGTCGGTTGCATCAAGATTTCTACTGCCTAATACTTTTTGGTTATTACTATTTTCATATCCTATTTGTGTTGTTTTAGTTGTACCACTAGCAAAAGTTTTTTCCTCAGCATCACCCTCAGGAGTTTTAGCTATTTCGGCAACATTTCCTTCTGCTATATTTGCATCTGCTATATTTGCATCTGGTACATTTTCCTGATATTGATTACTGGTTTGTTTTTTATCATCAACCGACCACATAAAAGCCACTCTATCTTCATTTTTATCTCGCCATTTATTCCAAGCAGCACCTCCCCCAAGAGCTAAGCCAAACTTGGCTAGTTCATTCAATATTTGGATTTTATTTACATCGTTACCAATACCTTTAAGTAGCTCATCCCAACCAGATTGAGTTGAAATTGTTTCATCCCAAACTGCTTCACCATGCTCATCTAGAATATAAATGCCATTGTAGCGATAACCATAATCATGGATAAGACCAGGAATTAACAGTAAGCCAACCGGACTTAGCAAAGCCCAAAGTGGTTTAGGTATAGAGGCTCCATCAAATTCAAACCCTGCATGAACGGCATATTGTTTGCCTTTATATTCATAAATGAAAGCTTGTTCTACGCGCCACCGCCTTACATGAAAAACAAAAACCAGTATTTTATTGAGGAAAGATTTTTGATTAGCCGTTGAGATTGGAATAGGACGCAACACTGGCATCTTATCCATGTCAATAAGAGTGTTGGGAGAGGATAACTCTTTCTTTTTACCTTGCAGTAACACAAAAAGCACAAGATAAATAACGAAAAGACCAGTAACAATAGTGCCCAAAAAGCCAATAACCAAATCTAACATTTCTAATTCCATTCCTAGAGGGGGTATATCAATCAATTATTGTTTAATTTACGCACTATGTATATAGTTAACCACTGATTTAAAATGCATTTATTATGACTTTGCTAGGATGGCTGCTATAAATTTGTACCCGTCAGAATCCTGCATGTTTACCTTTATTATCAAATGTCGCTATAAGTTTGATTTGAAATTCACCAAGGTTGCTTTTTAGCTTTGCCTCTTCTACATCAGCATCCTAATTTATTTTATCAATTAACGTTGAAACTATTTTTTGATTTATTTTCACCTACGAGTGCACTGACCTTTTTAATGAAAGAACCTTTTATTAAATCAGTTGAGCCATTTTTAGGAAATAGTAGATTGAATTTTATATAAGCTAACTCAGACATTACTCAGGCAGTACGGTCACTGTGAGCTTGTCGAAAAGTAGATAATATTTTTGTTAGTAACGTTTCTGCTTTTACGGCGTCATCTTCTGATGAAAAGTATTTATCATTCATATAACTAAGTCCCTGTTATTGTTTTTATTGACGAGCACTTAAGAACAAAAAACAGTCAATATCATTCGAAAAAAGATGAAGATGAAAAGAACCTACCGATTGAGTTTATTAGTTTTATCGCAGGAGTTATCACCCTTAATGACGAAGTTGAAGTGATGATTAAATTCCCGAAAGAACTATTACAGCTAACTAAAACAAGCTTCACAGAACAAATGACGTTATTAGCAATGGACTTTTAACGGAGATTTACGCTCTTTAACAATTTGGAAATTAGTTACAGGGAAATAATTCCCTGCAATTAATAATTTAATCTTGAATAGTAACTTCTATTTACTTTCAGTAATAATATTATGTAATATCCCTGTTTACTTGAGATTTTTTATAAAACAGATAAAAATCACAATAAACCAATACCTTATTGAATAGATATCCAAAGCTAAGCATACTAGAGACGTTATTTTAATAAGTATAAAAGGAATTATTTAGATGGAAGAATTGAATAAATTTAAAAATGAATCTTATTTAAGAGTCGCTCTTTCAATAGGTCTACTAGCTGTGTGGTTCATAGCATTTTCCTATGCGACTACGTTTCTAAGCCCTCTAGATGATTTAATTAAAAGCTCGCCCATCAAAAGTACTGCAAATATAGATAAAAAGATGTCACGCGTTGAGGCTCAAGCTAGAATTACACGAGAAGTATCAAATAACTACTATGAGCTGTCACTATCTTACAGTGAAGATACTAAAAAGCTAAAAGATGAATTACTAAAATATAGGTCCAAAAAAAATAGTTTTGATAGTTTAATGAATTACTTATCTAGAATTGATCATTTAAGTAACAAGAGAAGAAATTTTTTTGGAACATCTACTTCTCTAGTACCAGATAAATTGGACAGTTCAAAATTGATACCTCGTGAAATTTCCTTAACTCTATTGGTACCTACAGTGAGCATTGTAAGTCATCAAGAATCGAAAGATGTTCCAACAATAGAAGAATATTTCTTTATCCAATCTAATGAAGAAGTGAAACAAAAGGGTATAAAAGTAAATAACGATAACTTTAAATCACAAAACTTGTTTTCAATACTAAAAATTAGTGACTACACCATAGCAGAAAGGTACGCTAGAAATGGTACTCATCTAGACTTATCAACTGTAGCCTCGTTATTACAGCCTCTTATTGACGGATATAAATTAACAGATCTTGCGAGTAGATATAGTATCCCTTTTAATGCTTTTAGTGAGGAGTCTATGAACGAAAAAATAGATTTAATCATAGATACTCTAAATGATATCCAAAACGAATTGCATGCTAACTACTTAAAATACAACAAAATAGCAACAGAACTCGAAACTTCTTACACTGAAATTGGAGCAAGATTACTTAGTTCAACACCTTTATTCGCTGTTGTTGCATTTAGAAGTTCAATAGTAATATTTCTATTCGTCTCCATTGGAGCAATTTTGATAAAAGGATTGGCGGCTGAACTAAATCAATCTAGAAGAATCACATACTCTTCTGTGTCTATGCATTTACTTTCAAAAATTGATGATGAAAAACTAAGCAATACTGCAGATATAATTTACGCCGTAGCTGGAGATAAAGTTGCGCCTTCTACAAGCGATAATACACCTAACAATATTTCTAGTTCAATTGAAAAATTAGAAAAAGCGATAGAGAAAAACACTAAAGAAATGGCCTCTAAAATAAGATCATAGTTTAGCTCCACTTTTAGTTACATGATCAAAACTAAAAACATGTTCCCTGGGTGACTCGTTACATATGCCAACGAGTCGTCCTTTAAATTGCCTTTTACCATTTTCGATTTCAACCACATTATTACATAGTGGGCATTTCCCTTCGTAAATCACAAACTCTAACTTTCTATAAGGGCGACCATTCTTGCGAAATTTACTTAGCTTAATTGATTCAATTTGTGCTGATACTTGCGATAAATTCATTAACCATTGTGGTGCTATCGCTATGCGTAAGTTACTGGCTACATAAAAAGGAAAAATAGAACTCCCAATAAAAGCGACACTGAAAATAAATAATAAAAAAGCTATAAACTCTGATGGTGTTGGGTTAATTATTGATTGAACAAATAGCCCTACTCCTGAAAATAATAAAAAAGCTGGCAAAGCTAAGAATAGAAATAATCGCCAAGATGACAATTCAATCGACATAAATGGTTTTGCGAACCAATAGGGTTTAGGTAACTGAACTGCATTGTAGTGAATATGAGTAGCGTTATTAGTTTCATTTTTAGATTTAGCTTTGTTAATTTCAACTAATTTAATGAAATGATGCTTCTTATTTTTTGCTCCTCCAATCTCGCCAGTATCAGATAATTCAAGGATGAATTTTGAATCAGAATAACCTTGCTGTTCTTTTAGTTTATTTATTTTACTTAGTAACTTTTCAGTTTCAGAATAATGATCTGACTTAAATTTTTTAGCCTGATCTCCGTTAACCTTTTTCACCAATCCAACTAGTTCAACTGTCGTGAACATAATTTCAGCTGCATTAACACCGTCATCAACATACTCAATTGTTTTTACCAATAAAGCTCTTAATAAAGATTTTGGTGTGGGTTTGGAATAATCGACTTGGTCTATTAGTGGTAAAGCAGCTTCACAAAGCTCTTTTAGTTTCCTGATATCCATATCAAAACCTTTTGATAACTAACAAATAGTAACCGTTACGTAACTGTTTCGGTGCTGTTCTTACCTCAGTTTATGTCGAATGATTAGTCCAAGTCCAGCACAGACATAACCAGACCAAGGAATACATTATGAATTGGGTAACAGTAAAGAAATTTTCAGAACTATGTGGCTATAGCGAAGATGCTATAAGAGCAAAAATCAAAAAAGGACAATGGTTGATCGATCATCAGTTTACAAAAGGGCCTGATGGCAGAATATTAATTAGTATTGAAGGAGTAGAAGAATGGATAGAAAGTTAACAGGCATTGCCATTAAACCAAACGGTGTACAAATATCATTTACTTTTAATCATATTCGTTGCCGTGAAATTATACGAGTAAGAAGCCCCACCAAAACACAACTTAAAGAAATAGTGAGAAAGCGTGATGTTATTTTATATGAGATTGATATGGGTAAGTTTGATTACTTATCTCATTTCCCTAATAGTAAATTAGGTTTGCGGTTAGCTGGTGAAATTTCATTATCATCAACGATAAGTGAAATGATTGACGACTGGTTTAAGCGTAAACAAGATAATTGGGAGAATTCCACCACACAAGGCTACATCAGCAAAGTAAATACTCATATTCTCCCCATTTTTGGTGATATTAAAGTTATAGATTTCAAACCTAATAATTATTTAGATTGGGCCGCTACGGCTAAAAATAAAAACACTAATAAACAATTATCAGGAAAAAGTAAAAATGAAATACATTCAATATTGAAAGCCGCTTTTCAATTGGTATTTAACAATGGTGATATTGATAGAAACCCATTTGATCGTATTGAACGTGCAAAACATATTAAGGAAGAGCCCGAACCATTTAACGCTAACGAGCGCGAAAAAATACTCGCACAGATGACAGGACAAATACGTAACTTATATGAGTTTGCTTTCTGGACAGGCCTACGAACGGGTGAACTTTTAGGGTTAAGGAAATGTGATATAGACTTAGAAAGGAAAGTGATTTTTGTCAGAAAATCGATTGTTAAGGGAAGAGAAAAAGGTACAAAATCTAAATCAAGTGAGCGTACTCATCAATTACATGAACAGGCGCTATTAGTATTAAAAAGACAACTAGATTCTGTAAGTGACACACATGAGCGTATTTTCTTAAACCCTAGAACTATGTTGCCGTGGCGAGACGATCGTCAAATATACAATCAATGTTGGGTTCCTAGTGTAAAAAAATCAGGTGTTAAATTTCGTAAACAATATAATACTCGCCATACCTACGCTTCAACCATGCTAACTGAAAATAAACCCATTGCATGGGTTGCTAAACAATTAGGCCATAGTGATATTGGCATGACCTTAAGAACTTATGCTCGCTGGATACCTGAGAATATTTAATTGTTAATTTGTTAGGTCAATTACATAGCTTTACCACTAGAAGCCTATGATCACTTTGTGCGCATTCGAGAAGTTAGTGTAAAAAATTTATCAATACTTTTTCTAATACGTTATTATCAATTTATTAATAAAATGTAACCTCAATAGGAAATTAACCTTGCACGGTCTACATAATATATTGTTATATTCTTTGGAGAGTCCGTGGCAAAAGTTGATATTCCAGTTCCTATAGAAGACGCTGCAATAGTACTAGGCATTTTGGATTCTCAAATGGCTCAATGGGTACGAGAAGATAAACCTGATATTCTTAAAAACCATAGCGGTGCATTATCAGTACCGAAGTCATATGTGACAAGTTGTTCATCAAAACATGATTATTATAGAGCTCTACTCAACTCAATAAGAGTTGAAAATGAACATAAAACTTATGTGTTAACGGGTAAAAAAAAGAATCAACTACATAAGTCAAGACAGTCAATGTTAAAGGTTTATAGTGAATGGATTTCTCGTTTGGAGCAAATTCATAAAGAGTATAAGAAAATATTTAACGAACTTGATAATGAGTCTTGGGAATTCGCAACTTACATTCTACTGTCTAGGGCAATTGGTTTGTTAAAAGGTATTGTTGTTTTGTTATCCCAAGGGTATTGGTATGCAGGATCAATCATTAGAGAGGTAGATGAAACATTGGATGTAGCTCAATATTTCAAAATCCGAGCTCAAAAGGGGGAATATACTGATTTAATAAAATGGTTTCGTATGGACGTAGCTCCTGGGCATTCAAAATGTAGAAAAGTTATATCAGAACACCATGCATCTCTTGTACTCAATAGCGATGCTAAAAAGCATGAATACCTTTTAAATGAGCTATATCAAAAGAAATCAAAATGGACACACCCTAATTTTGGTGTAATTCGGGAATCAGGGTCTTTTGACATAGTTGATAATAAGCTTCAGATAAATCAGTTATGTTACGGTGAATGTGAACATGAATTCAAAATCATCGGGTTAGTTGATTTTTTTAAGTCGTCAATTTGGACAACGTATCAACAATTCATGATTTTATATGTAGATATTTTAAGCCTCGAACACAGAGAAGAGATTATAGAGTTCGATCAATTACAAAAAAGAATGTAAGCCAATTAAAACGTGACTGCTAACAGTTTTCTCGGTTCCGCTTTACTTCACATTTTTGAAAACTATTATCAGCCTCTTATTGGGGCTTTATGGACCAGTGTAGTAGCCAGGTTAGGTATTTAATAATAAGGAAAATAAATTTTGTGCATGAGTGAATTAGATCTTCTTGGTATAGATATTGATTCAGCTATGGAGAACAACAATGTATCTTCTCTGACTACATTGATAGAAAAATGTGACTCTATGTTAGGGAGTGAAGAGCCACACCTAAGACCTATAATTCTTTTCTATAAGGCAAATATTTACAGCTCACTAACTGCTTTAAAATCTCATGAGCCCGAATATACTTGGAGTTGGCAACAGACTGAAAAAGTCCTAGAAATATTGAATTTACGAAGAGCTATCTCCGATTCGGAATTTCCTAAATTAGACCCTATATTTCAATGTAAAGTATATACAAACCTTGGAAATAGTCTCAATCAATTTGGACGATTTATAGAAGCAATTAAAGCTTGGAATTCCGCACTAAATTTAAAGCCTAATTTTGCTATGGCTCTAGGAAATAAAGGAGTTGGCCTCACCCATTATGCACGTACTCTTTATGACTATGGGCATGCAGGTATTATGGTTGCCCATGCTGTAGATGAGCTAAAGGAGGCTATTTCAAAAGGGGCGCTTTGGGATAGCGGATTACATCCTGAAGCCGAAGGTTACTTTAGGGAAAATTGTCTTAGTGCTGAGAAACATCTTGAGAGCATCGAATATAAATTTGATTTTGATCTGAATCAATGGCCAATTGGAGATGGCAAAACCGAAGCTGAATACCGTACGTGGTGTTTAGATAAAAATCTTTTTTTATCACCACTGAACGATGTGACAAAACTGACTGTCTCTGCTCGAGATGTCCTTCATCTTCCGAGTCACACATATAAAATTGAAGAGGAAGCCCGATTTCCAAATTATTTCAATATTATGAAGCAGGAGTATATTACTGCACGTTTTATGTTTTTTGAGTCGCTTGATAACTATAACGAACATGCCTCAGATAAAGATGTCCTTCTTATAAACGGTTTTGATGGGGCTCAGTTTGGCTATCGAGCAGAACAGTTAAAAATAGCTTTTCGTTTGGCATATTCGATATTTGATAAAGTTGCACTTTTCTTGAACGAGTATTATTGCGTTGGATTGAAAATAAATGCCGTGAGTTTTAGAAAGATCTGGGGGCAAAGAAAAAATAAAAAATTTGAAATTAACTCTCGCTTTCAAGGAAGTAAAAATTGGCCTTTACGAGGACTTTACTACTTATCTAAAGATCTCTTTGATGATGACTTTGATGATGTTGCCTTACCAGAAGCTAAAGAGTTAGCAGGATTAAGGAATCGTATCGAGCATAGGTATGTAAGCCTACAAGTTTATACTGCCCCTGTTGATAATACTGATATGCATTCCTATATAAGCATTGATGAGTTTAAATTGAAAACATTACGAATAATGTCAATGGCAAGAGAGGCTCTGGTATATTTGTCTCTTGCTATGCATAGGGAAGAGGAAATAAGGAATATAGAGAATGATAGAGTATCCTTTCCTATACAATCGTCACCAATCGAACGCTTTTAAGAGTAACTGTTAAGTGTTTTTATTTAGAGAGAAGTCCATAACAAACCAATTAAGGGACAAAAAACAGTTGATTTTGATTGGGTTATTATCAATACAAAATATAATCCAAAACGTTGTTTGGCGCTTGTTAACTAATGTCTCCAATGTGGTGGTTTCTGCCCTTAAGATCTCATTTTAAAAAATTGGTGAACTCCAAATGAAGCAGCTCTTTTGTTAAGGGCTTCTTGGTGCGCAAAGTTGACCTAACAATTCTTAATGCCTTGTTTGCAGCACTAAGCGGACTATGGCTCGTTATGTAATTTTCAAAATGACTCGAATATCTTAGAATATTTCTTTAACTCTTTCTTTTATTAGCTATGTTTTGTGTTCACTTTTTACATATCGAGCCATTTTAAAGCTCACATATCTCAATGCGCATATACTCCAAGTATATTGACGATTGAAAATGTAAATGAACACTGGTAACTTATTAAAACTATTATAAATATTTTAGTGTGTGAGTTAGCCATTTCAAAAATTGTCGACGGTTTAATTCTAAAAGCGCACTAATACACCGTTAGAACTGTTTGAGCAGCTGATTATTAATGTAAAAAGATAATTATGGAGAAGAGCTATGGATAGACATGAAAAACTTTCTGATCATTTTACTTTAGGTGAGCTAATAAAATCTGAGACAGCTGAGAGAAAAGGGATAAATAATACACCTCCGGTTAACCTGGTACCAAAGTTAAGGCGTTTGTGCACTGAACTACTGGAGCCTATTCGGATAAATTACGGAAAGCCATTAAGGCCAAATAGTGGCTACAGAAGCATTGAATTGAATAAAGAAATAGGTGGCTCATCAGCATCGCAACATTGTAAAGCCGAGGCTGTAGATATCGAGGTGCCAGGGGTAAGTAATTATGATTTAGCCGTCTGGATAACAAATAACTTAGATTTTGATCAGGTTATATTGGAGTGCTATCGAGAGGGGGAGCCTAATTCTGGTTGGGTGCATGTCAGCTTGAAAGATGAAGGGGAAATTAATCGTTCAATGATATTGACTTACAGCAATCGAACATATACTAATGGGCTATTAGCCTAATAATAAATAAAAGGGAGTTAAGTTATGTCATGGTTTTCAGATTTATTTTCATCAGGTGTATCAGAGGTTATTAGTTCTGTTGGAGAGGCCATAGATAGATTGGTGACAACTGACGAGGAAAGGATACTTCTAAAAGTTGAACTGGAAAAAGAGATCAATAAATTTAAACAGGCGCAATTAAATGCTATTGCAAACTATGATAAAGAAATTACACTGCGTCATTCTATAGATATGACATCTGATAGCTGGTTGTCAAAAAATATAAGGCCGCTGGCATTGTCGTTTCTTACAGTGTCTACGGTTTTGCTGGCATACTTAACCATATTTATTTTGGATCCAACGAAAGTAGATTTAATAAAGCCATGGTTGGACTTATTGCAAATCTTACTTGTTACAACATATGCTTTCTATTTTGGTAGTAGAGGGGTTGAAAAAGTGAGCAAGATTAAGGCCAAATCGAACTAGACAGGAGTCAATAATGAAAAATATCGTAGATATAATCAAGTCATTAGTATCCATCATGGCAATAATTGTCGGTGGAGTTTGGACCTACTACATTTTTATCAATGACCGTTTAGATAAACCTCATGCGGATGTTAATATACAGCTCCAGTGCCATAATATCTCAGAAGAAAAAAGGCTAATCTATATTACTTCCACTATAAAAAATAGAGGGAACTCTATATTGAAGTCTAGAGAATCTATACTTCGCTTAAATCAGATAATTCCTTTACCAGCAGATATAAAGAAAAAGGTTGATGCAGGTGCTGATATAGTTTGGAAAGGAAAGCTTGAGCCTGAGTGGACTAAATTAGCAGAAAGAAAGATAACATGGGAAAAGAATGGCTTTTTAATTGAGCCTTCTGAATCTGATCAGGTGCAAAAAGAATTTGTAATTAACAGGTCTGTTGAAGCTTTGGAGGTTTATTTTTACCTTGATAATGAAGAAAATAGACATGGAGGCTGGGGGTTAAGCAAGTTCTATGTATTCAATGATCCGAATAGCTCTAACAAGGCAATGCAGCTGACCGCTTGCAGTGGCAGCTGATTGTAGCGTTATTGTTCGCTTTCAGTTTGATACCTGTCATTAACTTAAGTAAACCTATTGACCGCAATGTGGTGATAGTTAGCTAATATACATTAGTTTTAAAAGATATTTTTTTCAAACTAATGTATATTAAAAATATGCTTCTGCCCTTTCATTATTCTCTGTGAAAGTATCTTGTATAGAATTAACGTTTTGACAAGAGTTTAACGATATTTATATTAAGGTGTTGAAATTATTATGAATTACGAAGGTTCGATTCCCGCCTACCCTTAAGTCAGACACAAAAATTATGAATTATATACACAGTTAAATTACCACTGTGGATCTATGATTACCTATAAAAACAAAAACGCTCAGCCTGATAGCGCTAAGCGTTTGACTTTATTTAAGTGTCACTTTGAACAGATATTAAAAATTATAACTTAACCCAAACTTTACTGTTCTCGGTTTACCTATATT
>JALJPB010000106.1 GCA_022969175.1 Colwellia sp.
GAGTGGTAGTTCAGTTGGTTAGAATACCGGCCTGTCACGCCGGGGGTCGCGGGTTCGAGTCCCGTCCACTCCGCCACTTATTTTCAACGGTTAAACTCCGTATAAAAAGTTTAATGAAAGATACAGCGGAGTGGTAGTTCAGTTGGTTAGAATACCGGCCTGTCACGCCGGGGGTCGCGGGTTCGAGTCCCGTCCACTCCGCCACTTATTTTCAACGGTTAAACTCCGTATAAAAAGTTTAATGAAAGATACAGCGGAGTGGTAGTTCAGTTGGTTAGAATACCGGCCTGTCACGCCGGGGGTCGCGGGTTCGAGTCCCGTCCACTCCGCCACATTTATTTCAAATTAGTTATAAAAGTCTTAGAAAACCTGCCCTAACTTTAGTTATCTTCAAAAACAATTCTTGAATAAAAACTTATTTTTAATAAATACTACTCTTTAATAAAAACTAGCAGCCGATTATTCGCTGGCATTTCATGGTCATTAAGTAATTTTAAATCTACCGAATTCGCTAAACTTACAATGGCTTCAAAATCACGCACACCACTTTTTACATCTCTGTTTTTTAACCAAACATCAAAATTGGCATTACTTTGACTAGAAAACTCATTGTTGTAATTAAATGGACCATAAATACATAATACTCCCCGAGTTGCTAGAGTCGCAGATACGTAGTTAAAAAACTGCTTCACTAAAGACCAACTTATTATGTGAAGGGTATTAGCGGTAAAAATACTGTCTATTACTTCAGGTAATTGATTTTTGCTAGCAGAATGTAAATCTAAAAGGATAGGGCGTTTGAGGTTATTAGAGGGGAACTCATCAATCCATTGGTTGATACCTAAGTGATTTACCGATAAATCACTTGTTTGCCAATTGAGTTGTGGCAAGTTTGGCGCAAAATAAACGGCGTGCTGCCCAGTACCTGAGCCTATTTCCAATAAATGCTTTTTAAGACAAAGAACCTCTTTTATAATGGATAAAATCGATTCTTTATTATTTTCACATGATTGTGAATAAGGCTTATTCATTAGGAATTGTTAGTGATGCTGGATATAAATTCACTAATTTCGCTTTTAAGCTCTTCACTTTTAATACCTTGTGCTGTTTTATTTGCCATTTGGGCAAATTCAAGACACTTTTCGGACTCTTCAAACTCTTGATAACGTTGGGCCATTGCTAAATAGATTGATGAACTGTATTCATTTAACGTTAACTTTTCAGCTATGTTTAAACCAACTTGATAAATATCCAAAGCTTGATCGCCATCTTCGGTAAAATCAGCTAAAGCTTCCCATTGTAGTGGGTGATCATTGGGTGAGTCTTGGTTAGTGGCACAAAGTTTTTGTAATGCTTTACAAGCTTCTACTCTTTGAACATTATCATCTGTTGCTGATGCACTAGCGATATTTTGAGATAACGTCAGAATTTCATTATATAAAGGAGCTTTCATATTTATACCTAAATGGGGTTAATCAAATTTTGCGTAATATCGCATAATTCACTATTTATAGATATAAATAGCTTGTCAGTCATTCTTACTATTTTTAGAAGGTATTAAGTTATTAATTCTATTAAAAGCGAAAATACCAATATGATTTAACCAAAACTATTTACTCATTGTTTTTCGCGTTATAATAGAAGCTTATAAACGTTGAACAGTACTAATTTATTCATTGCTAGTTTAGTTTAGCTGTTTAAATTAATCGTACATTAATCTGTTGTCTTTTAAGACAACGCCAATTTTCCTTTCAAGAGCTAAGTACTGAATGAACTCACATAACAACACTGCCGAATTAATTGAATCATTAGAAGCTGATATAGCAGCGCTTTCACAAGAGATAATTACTTTAAAGCAAGAGCCACAAAGCTTTAATGAACAAGTTGTTTTTAAATATATTGATACTTGCAGCACAGGAAAAACGAAAGATTATGTTAGGTCGTTAGGAGTAAAGTCTGAGCGTGGGTCACTATTTTCTTCTGGTGATGTCAGTAAGTTAATTAAAGCTGGTGCCGATGATATTTCACCTGATTTACTTGCTATAGCGCGTAAGGTCATGAATATGAAGAATAAAAATGGCTCTAAACGTTAGTCTGTATTAAATCCTGAACCTTAGTGCGGTATTTCTATGATTTCTGCCAATTATGAATAGATGATAATACTGTGTAATAGTGCCGTTTAAATTATCTATTTGTGGCTTAAATTTGCTGATTGAGTTTAATTCTCAATAGAATATGTATCAAGGTTACGACGAAACTCTAATGGTGACATATTATAAGTATTCGAAAAAACATGATAAAACCGGCTTACAGAGCCAAAACCTGCTTCAAGAGCAATTTCTAGCACCGCTTTATTTGAATCAATTAACATCGCTTGTGCATGTTGTAATCTAAGCTGATTTATATATTGCTTAATTGAAACATGCATAATTCGGGTAAATAGTTTCAAGGCACAGTTTTGATGTAAACCTGTTGAACTCGTCACTTGTGCAATGGTGATCTTTTTATCATAGTGATCACCAATGTAAGTCAGCATCGTTTGTAAATGGCTAAAACCATTGATAACAGACTTGTTGTCAGTATTCAAACTAGCTGTAGTCAAGCCAAAGCTAGTGTAATCTTCTATAGACATTCGACGAATTCGATCACGTATTTCGCCTTTAACTTGCTTAACGAAAAGTGGGGAGTTATTCTCGATATCTTGCTGCCAAATTTTAGTGACCTGTTCATCTGAGCTATACAAGTTATTCGATACTAGCACTTCACCATGCAATAATTGACGGGTAAAGTCGTGGGAAATGTTCCATGTTAAAAAATCATTTAATGGCAGGTAAATATTTACCATCTCACCTTCACCTTTGCTTGCAATCATTTGGTGAGGGAAAGAAGCCCAGAAAATAATCATCCGCCCTTCAGGAACGCTGATTTTTCGTCCGCTAAATAAGTAATCAGCTGAGCAATCAAATAAATAATTAATTTCGATATGTCCATGCCAGTGACTTGTTGGCATTAACTGTGGTTTATGGCGTTGAAAGCCAAATTGGTCTTCATGCCCTTGTATTTCTAGTGGACTATTCTTTTTTAATTCAATTCTATTTATCCACTGTGACATTATATATCTCGTTGCTAACATGTGCTTTAGAATTGAATCGATTAAACGAAATTAAGCGATGTCGCCCATAGAGGAGCTATTATGGATGCTTAACTTAACTTAACTTAACTTAACTTAACTTAGTTTTTATGATCATTACCGCGAAACTAAATTGTACCGCAGTACAGTTTGGAAGTGTAGTCGTGTTTATCGCAAGGGTAAATGTTGTTACCTGATAGGAAAACTGAAGGTAAGAATAGTTTATATCGTTCAAAGGTGCAGAGAGAGAATTTCTCTAATGGCTAGTATTTGAGACCTTTATTTGTAACGCTTATGTGTAATGTTTAATGTGAGCCCATCGCATAAGCCAGTTATTAATCTTGAATAGATACTTTGCCATTTTTTGTTATTTATTTATTTATTTAGTTATGCACCTAGTTTTAGTATTGAAAAAACACAAAACTAAATGCAATAGTGGCTATTTGAATTCTATGTCTGATATTGTGTCAATTAATCGCACTGAGCTAAAACTTTTTCTCTTACCGAACAAGCTAAAAATGCTTCAGGTGTAATGCCAATATATTCGCCATTATCTTCTACTTGACCTGAAATTATATCTTTATACCAAGTCATCCAAGGATAGGTATAATTATAGGCTCCGGCAGCATGAACGACGTTACCGTCACTCGATGGCATTGTATAACCTTGGCCTTTGAAGAAGGTTTTACCATTTATTTCGGCGACACTGTGCAACCATTCATGGATAAACATACCTGGGTCTTGTTCGTCTGCTTTTGAATAGTTGATTGCTTCAATAATATTATCCCAATAACGAATTTGTACGTAAGAAGCATTAACCGCTAAATCGTCATACTCATACCAACCTAACCCTTGAAATGCACCAAGTTCACATTCTTGCCCTGTAGAAGAGCCCGCGTCATCATAAACATCACCACCGCGGTAAAAGGTGATAATATGGTCGTAATCACCCGTGGCGACACTGTTATCAGCCAAGTAGTTATCAATAATATTCGGCGTTAATACTGCATTGTCATTTAAAGTAATTGTTTGTCTGATATCAACACGGCTAAAGCTCCAATCTACAGTGTTATAACTGTAGTCTTCTAAACGCTGCTCAAAACTCCATTTGAGAAATTCAAAACCTGCATCAAGCTCTGCTGTAGTATATTCGCTTGTGCAATTACCGCCCGGTATTTGTGCTCTATTTACCCCAACAAACAATACTTTCCACTCTTTAGCTGCTTGTAAGTCTTCATTGGTTAGCGATAGGGTTTGAGTACTGGTATTGTCTTCAATTATGACTGATTTTTTTAAGTAATTTCTGCTGTCTTTTAAGCCGATACCTATGGTGTGTTCACCTGCCGCAGCGCTAATATCGGCAGGGGTTACCATGCCTGTGAATTTACCATCGAGGTAAATTGCGCTACCTTCTTCAATGGTGCTCACTGAAAGCTTGGGTAGTTCAGGCTCTGAAACTGGCTCTGTGGTCGGTGGTTCCAAAACTGCAGTTGAACTGCCACCGCAAGCTGGTATACCTACAGCAGCGATAAATACCAGTAATGATAAGTTGATTTTTTGTTTGGTTGTTTGATGATTTTTCATATTTTTTCTTTTTTTAAGTTTAAGTTTAAGTTGTAGAGTAAATATTTACGTTTAAATGAGGAATCATATTTAAGATAGGTACTGTGAGTTTTGCAATCAAGCGATATCTTTCTTTTGTGTTGTTTTTCAATAACAAAGCGTATATTTTCAGGAGTATTTATCTATTTTGTATGTCTCTTTACGTTTTACGAAATCATTATATTTAAAGTAAACGTGGCAAATAAAAAAAGCCCACAATAAATATTGTGGGCTGAAAATAGTTGAAGGGTAAAGGTTCAACTATTGCTTTTAACTATGAAAATACAATGTGAATAGGCTGGGATTACCTAATCAAAAGTTGACAAATAACAAAGCTACTCCACCTTAATCATCCTCAAATATAGGCGCAAGTCCAAAATGCGATGAGTGTTGCTTTTCAGGAACAGTTAATACTTTTCCGTATTTCCACCACCAACAATTTATAGTAATTGATTATCAATTTACTTCATTTACTTTGTTGTTTTTGATTTTTTAGCTCATTACTGCTGCTCGATAAGCAATGATTGATTGGCTTTGATGTTCTCTAAAAGTTGAATTTCACCATTGGGCCAAATAATTTTTATTTGTTCAATTTGGGTGATTTCACCTAAGCCAAAATGTAATTGTGATGGGTTTTGGGAGGTGAAGTTACTATTGATATTCACTTCGCGCATTTGTTCTCTGCTCTGATCTTTTACATATACGCGAGCGCCGATAGCAAAAATGTTTTTACTATAAGCTTTTAAGTCAATTTTTAGGTAGTTATTTAATGTTGCGGTATTTTCATAATAGATTAAGCCATTTTTATCAATATCATGGTTAGATAATAAAATATCAATGTCACCATCATTATCGCCATCAAAGCAAACGACAGCTCGGCCTTGACCTTTATCTTTTAAACCAATCTCGATATTGTTTTCGGTAAATTTTCCAGACTCGGTTGCTAAAAATAGTTTAATAGTATCCTTGTCATGAGACTCATATTTTCCTTCTATGGCAGATGCCATACCCCAACCGTTAGTATTAAAAATATCAAGCAGGCCATCGTTGTTAAAGTCGGCAATGCAACTTGCCCAGCCCCAGCCTCCGTTGTAGATATTGCTGTTATATGAGATATCAGTAAAGGTGCCGTCACCATTGTTTTGAAAGAGTTTATTGCCAGTGAATTTTAATGAACCACTCTCTTTTTGAAATAAAATAATGTTAGTGACAAACCAGTCTAAATCGCCATCATTATCAATATCAGCAAGAGAAGCTCCCATACCGTGTAGATCATTTTTTTTGATGTTTAAATCTTTGGTGGCAATACTAAAAGTCTCGCCATCAAGATTAATATAATAACTGGAGTTGAAAAAATCAGATGCCATAAGAAAATCAAGTTTTCCATCATTATTTAAGTCAGCAAAACTTGGTGTGAACGTATAGTCTAACTCGCTGTTATCATAAGATGATTTAAGTTCAGTTTCAGCAATTCCGCTTGAAATACTGATAGAGTCAAATAAATTGTCTTGCGTATTTAGCCATAGTATTTCTGGGTCTTCAGTAAGGCGAGAACCATAATGACTTAATGCTAAGTCTAAATAACCGTCGTTATTAAAATCGCCAAAAGAAGAGGAAAGGGTAAATTCTTTAGTAATTTTTGGAGCAATGCCTTCAATAAAAGTACCATCACCTTGGTTAATAAAAAATTTGCTTTTGGTATAACCCATACCACCAACGAATAGGTCTAAATCACCATCGTTGTCGATGTCAGCAAAACTAGGGCCACTGTAAACACCGTTTAGATTCACGCCTGCTTGCTCGGCAACATTAAGGTAGGTACCATCACTTTGTTGCTGAAATAATTTACTCGCGGATAGGTTGCCGCTAGTTATGAAGATATCGATACGACCATCTTGGTTGTAATCACCTACGGCAATTCCACCAGAGGTTTGAAAAGCACTTTCTACCAGAGGATCTACAGAAAAGTCAAAGTCACTTTGTTCGGTTAAATTAATAAAGCCCCATTGGTGCAATAAACCTAAATCTCTTGTTTTAGCCTCAAAATACAAAGGAGAAGTAATAATGACTTCGCTGGTTTGACTACCTTGATTGTCTTGATCGCTCATTGGCAAGTATTGATTTGTTTCGTTATCACTGTTGCCACAAGCCAATAATAATGACAATACAGTGATGCTGAACAATTGACGAACATGGTTCAAACGCTGTTTATTTAACTCATCTTTAGCTGTTTTATTCATTATATTCCATCTCTATCTAGTAAAAAGCCCACAACATGAGTTGTAGGCAATATAAGCTAAAGATTACTTATCTTTAGCTACTACTGGCTGAGTTAGAACTTAAAGCGTACACCTGCTCTGTAACTTCGGCCAAAACTAGAGATATAATCAACAAAATCTTTTTCGCCATTGAGGTATTGAACGTTGTCAGGATCAAGTAAGTTATTGGCATCAAAAGTAACAGTAATATTATCGTTTAATTCATAACTCAAACTTAAATCAAGTGCTGCCCACTCGTCCACTTCTAACGTTTCGTTAAAGCCACCGCCCCATGAAGGCATCGTTGGACTCCACTGGTTACCTAAACTGTATTCAGAACGATAGTTATAGGCAAGATTCGCCATAAAACCGTGTTGCTCATAAAAACCAACAATGTTGTATTGTGTTTCTGATAAACCGATGAAGGGTAATTGTTCACCATCATCAGTAAATTCCCCTGAGTCACTGTTGTTATAGGTATAGTTAGCTGAAATACCAAAGCCGGCAAATGATTCAGGTAAAAATTCATCAAAACTTTGTAACCAGTTAACTTCATAGCCACGTATACGAGATGCTTGATCTTTTTGGTTAACAGGACGAGTTACTTCAAAGGGCTGACCGGCAATAACTTCATTGGTTGGTTCATAATCGACAAAACCGTGAAGCTCTTTATAGAAAGTTGCAAAGTTTAAGTTACCTGTATCGCTGTAGTACCATTCAATCGCTGTATCAAATTGATCGGCATAGTAGGGTTCCAATCCAGGATCATTTTCATACATGCCATTACGCAGTGTTGTTTCATCTTGCCAAATAGAGGTAACGGGTGAAAGGTTTGTCAATGGTGGGCGTGAAATCGCTTGTGAAAGGGATAAACGAAGTACAATCTCATCTGTTACTGTGAGTTTACTGTTAAAGCTTGGTAAAACTTTGCTGTAACTGCCATTAAATTTAACATAACCGGTTTTTTCATGGGCATCAGTAATTGTATCATCATCATTAAAGGCGATGTTGTCAGGGTCTTGTGAATACCCCCAAGAACTAACATCTGTTTTAATATAGCGAACACCCAAATCAACCATCCACGGCATACCAGCGATTTCGTCTTCTAAAATAATTTCGGCATAAAAGTGAATTGTTTCTTCTTTAACGCCGTAAGTATTACCACCGACTAAAGATGGCCGTTGAGTCATGTATTGCTCAAAAGCTTCATTATCTAGGCTTCTATAATAATCAAATAATCCGGTAGTATTTATACCTGACCAAGTACTTGGTAAGTTGGCGCTTGAATTACCCATGAAGCTATCGAAACCACCTGGTAATAATGCTGAGCTAGGTAATGGCCCCCATAGGGTATTACCGGCAAATTCATGTTTTTCACTGTCAGGAGCATTTACCCATTCAGACTCAGTACTACCATCACGGAAGGTGTAAGCACTTGGGTTTTCTTGATCCCAGAATGTTTTACCTTTATCTTGCATGTTGTAACCAGCACCAAAAAAAACCGTGCTGATAATACCTTCGGAAGGTTCATAAGTACCATCGAAGTTAAAGTTACCTGTTTTATCTTTTACACTGTCGCCGTCAACACGGCCATACCAACCACCAAAACCACCAGTACCGTCAACTCCAGCATAGTTTTGATCTAACACTGCTTCACTGCCATCTGGGTTAGTCATAATAATATCAGGAGCTAGATCGCCGTTATCCCAGTTCATAGTTAACGAATCAACAACGGAACGAATAACAATCCAGCCGATTTCATGAGAATTATCTTCAGCCTCGGAGTAAGCCATATCAAAATTGAAGTTAAAATTGTCCCAAATATAATTGACATTCAAACCTACCTGGAAAGTATTACTTTCACGTGGTTGTTGGTTTTGCAGTAATTCAACAATTGCAGGTGAGTCTGGATTTCCTGGTTCGCCAATGGTAATGCTGTTGCTATGCCCGTCATCGCCGAGGATAACCTCTTGAATATTATCTGGGTTTGTACCTTCAAATAAAGCGTATGAAATCATGTTTCCGGTTGATTCAATTTCATACTTTGTATAAAGCGCATCAAAGTTTATGTCTAAGTCTTCAGTAGGACGCCATTGAAGCGCAAGTGTACCACCAGTACGCTTTCTATCATCCGTGCTCACCATTATATTTGGCCAGTTAGGAAATCGTACTAGCTCATCAGGTGTTGCATGATCGGCTTGAAGATCACCTGTTCGCCACTCACCCCAGCCCCATTGAGCACTGTGGCTATCAAATCGGGTTTTACGCTCTGTATGAGTCATTGAAAACAATACACCAAACTCATCATCGTTAAAGGTTTCACTTATCATTAAAGATGCCTGAGGGCTAACATCGCCCTGCCGTTCGTTTTGATAAGCCTCTAGTGAGCCTGCAACCAAGCTGACAACGGCTAATGGTTTAAGAGTTTCAATATTAATTACCGCACCAATGCCACCTTCAGTTAAGCGAGCTTGTTGAGTTTTATTAACAGTAACGCCACCAATTAACTCTGAAGCAATTAAGTCATAGTTAAAGTCGCGGTTAACGGCTTCTGAAGCAATTTTTCGACCATTGATTGTTGTTACATTATAATCTCCAGATAAACCCCGAACAGTCACTTGTTGACCTTCACCGTTTACACGAGAAACACTAACCCCAGGAATGCGTTGCATTGCTTCGGCAACGTTTGAGTCTGGAAATTTACCAATATCTTCAGCCACTAGTGCATCAACAATATTGTTCGACATTTTTTTAATTTCTTGTGCTTCTTTCAAAGAACTAAGCACACCAGTTACTTCTATTACTTCAATTTCTTCTTCCGCTGTTTTTATTGTTTCATCTGCGGCCAAAGCTGACATCGATGTTGCTAGTGCGGCGCTGATGGCAAATGCTAAATAATTAATTTTCATGAAAAGCCCTATATTTTTATGTTAGTTGTTTTTACTTTAACTAGTTGTTTTTAAAGCTACCTTTATATTTAACTTTCATTAAACTAAAGGTGTCTCCATTTTTTTTGTACCAGAAAGTTAAGCGTTTTTCTGATTTCGCTATTATTTATATCGTTAATGTCAGTTGTCAGCGTCCTATAAATTACACTTTGATTCCTGAAAAATAACGACCAATTGTGGAGTATTAAGGTATGCGTATGTTCGCTAGGTTGTGAGTGATGTTCTTGTAATTCAATGATTGATTCCTATTTTGTAACCTTCGCTTTGATTTAAGAAAAAAATAGGGTAGTTTGATGAAATGAATTGATAATGAAATGGTACAAACATGCTGGATTGGGTTGGAAAAATAGCCTTTAGTGATAGTAGTAGTCCACTCGAATCGCAAGGGCAAGAGAATAAGTTTGGCTTTCGCCGTCTAGCTCCAAAAGTAATGGCACATAGCCACTGGCATGGACATATTGAAATTAACTACTTATTTAATTGTTCTGCTGATTATTTAATTAATGGTAAAAAAATCAGTGTACCAGAAGGTCGTATGTTACTTTTTTGGGCGTCATTTCCCCATCAGATGATAGAGACACAAGGCGATGGAGAGCTGGTGAATGTTTATGTGCCTCTACAATCTTTTTTAACGTGGAAACTCCCTGATGATTTTGTAAGCAAGCTGTTACATGGAGAAGTTATCGTTTCAAATAGCTTATATCACTGTGATGAGCAGCTGACTAGAATTTGGGAAAGTGATATTGCTGAAAATGATTACAAATTAACTGTGCAGGTAATCAATGAAATTCGTGGACGAATTCGCCGAATGGCTTTGGAAGATTATTCCACTTTTGATTTAGCTAATAGGGCGATAAAAGAAGGCAGTAGGCCTATTGTCAGGGGCTTGTTTCATATTCAAACCATGTTGCGTTACATTGCTGATAATTACGATCAAAAAATTACCATAGAGAATGTTTCTAAATCAACAGGTTTGCATAAAAACTATGCAATGAAACTCTTTAATCGCGTAATGCGGGTATCTATTAAGCAATATATAAATCAACTACGTTTACAGCATGCACAGGCGCTGTTAATTGATACCGAAAATCCAGTATTAAATATTGCCTTAGAAGCCGGATTTGGCTCTGTAAGTAGGTTTTATGACATTTTTCAACGAGAATTCAAAATGTCTCCGCTAGAATTTAGACGCAGTGTTATCTAATTCAATTAATTAACTGTGGTTATTAAATATGGTGATTAAATGGGATTGATTAGTTTATTTACAGTAAGTTAGTTGTTAGAAATCATGTTCCAATTAGATAATAAATAGCTAGCTATTTATTACGCTAAAATAACCAAAGTAAAACCATAAAACAATTCAGATAGAGAGAACTAATTATGCGATTAAAGCACTTAGCAGCCCTTTGTGTATTAGCCCCCTTGGCCGCTTGTAATAATGCTTCAACACAAGTTACTGCTGAACACTCTGACGCTCAGCCCATTAATCAAGCTCAACCATCGGTCGACTTAAACAGTTTGGCCAATACCTTAAAAGACAGGTGGCTATTAACCGACAGCGCTTTAGTGTGGAATGTTACAGATACTCACGAAGATCATATTGAAATGAGTGGTGAACAAACATCTGCAATTATCTATTATGGAAATAATGGCCAAGGTAACCTAACGCTAAAACGTAAACTTGTCTGGCCAATGTTAAGAACCATTCCCAACGATACTCATGCAAGTCTTATCCATGATTTTGATTTAAGTATTTCCCCTCGCATTAGCCTTGATGGTCAAATTGTCAAGCAAGAGCAGCTATTGCAAGTCAGGTTAGATGGCACGTTATCCTTAACAACTGATTTACTCGCTGATCAAGGAAAGAAAGTAAGCTTAACTCGTACTTTAACACCAAGCCCAACAAAGCCTCTCATGGTTGAGCGACTTACTTTTACTAATAATGCTAGAGAAACCGTTAAGTTAGGTTTGGATAAATTAGACTACCTTTTTAATACTTCAGCTAAAGATGGCGTTTATGGCGTTTATAAAATTCAGGCAACCAGTGATAAAGCCGGGGAGTTTGACTTGGCTTCGGGTCAATCATTAACTGTTTATGTTGACTTTAAAGCGACTAAATCAGGACAGAATACAAGGTTTGATGGCGCTAAAGAATTACAGGCTCGTCTTGATTATGTTGAGAGTTTGAAACAGGATTTACAATTAGAAACGCCAGATCCCATTTTAAATAAAATGTTTGATTTTGCCAAACTTCGAGGTGCTGAATCAATATTTAGAACTAAAGGTGGCTTAATGCACGCACCGGGTGGCGGTCGTTATTATGCGGCAATTTGGGCAAACGATCAGGCTGAATACATCAATCCATTTTTTCCATTTTTGGGTAATGATAATGGTAATGAATCTGCCATTAATAGTTTCCGCCATTTTGCTCGTTTTATCAATGATGAAGGTAAACATATCCCATCTTCTATTATTGCTGAAGGTGATGATATTTGGGATGGTGCGGGGGATCGTGGAGATTGCGCTATGATTGCTTATGGCGCCAGTCGTTATGCTTTAGCTAAAGCCGATAAAGCACAGGCGAATGAGTTATTACCGCTTATTGATTGGTGTATTGGCTTTAGCTACAACAAAATAACTAAAGACGGTGTCATAGCTTCAGACAGTGATGAACTTGAAGGTCGCTTCCCCGCAGGCGATGTTAACTTGAGTACCAATATGTTGACTTACGGTGCTTTAGTTTCGGCTAGCTATTTAAACAATGAATTAGGCCGTTCTGACATTGCTAATGAATATCAAGCTCGTGCTAGTGTATTACGTGGCAATATAGAAGGTTACTTTGGTGCTAACGTGCAAGGTTTTGATACCTATCGCTACTTTGATGGCAATACAAAATTACGCGCTTGGATTGCTCTACCATTTACCTTTGGTATTTTTGATCGAAAAGAAGATACCTTAGCAGCATTGCTTAGTGATGATTTATGGAGTGCTGACGGTATTTATTCAGAAGCGGGTAATAAAACTTTCTGGGATAGATCTACTTTGTATGCTTTTAGAGGTATTTTTAATGCCCAAGAAACTGATACTGCAATGCGTTATTTTAAATACTATTCACGCAAACGTTTGTTAGGTGAACATGTTCCTTATGCTGTTGAAGCATGGCCAGAAGGTAACCAACGACATCTGTCAGCTGAAAGTGCTTTATATGCTCGCACAGTTACTGAAGGTTTATTCGGTATTGAGCCAACGGGTTTTAACCGCATGAACGTTGCCCCTTATTTACCAACGGGGTGGGATAACATGTGCTTGAACAATATTCGTGCTTTTGCCAGTAACTTCGATCTTTGTGTTAACCGCAAAGGTACAGATTCTAAGGGTAATGATAATTTCGAAATCACCGTTAAATCTGATGGTCAATCACAAAAAATCAGTTGGGATGGGCAAGCTTCAATTAGGGTAAACCTTTAATAGTTGATAAGTGTTTACCTGCTAGGCAAGTCTGTAAAAGGGATGGTTACCATGCCTTTTTTCTAACAAATCGGATATCAATCATGAATTTTTTTACTCGTCACATATTGCTAGTAACTTGTTGTAGTGCAAGTTTATTTTGTGCAATACTATCGGCAAATACATACCAAGTTTCTTCGCCAGATAAAAATATCCAACTCAATATTAATACCGAACACGGTATTGTCTATTCGGCTAAAGTTGCAAACATACTTTTGTTAACGGCATCAAAAATTGGCATTACTATTAAAGGTCTAAAGCCTTTTAATAAAGCGCAAGTTATTGATGAGTCGAGAACATCGATAAACCGTGTATTAACGCCACATGTCCAGCAAAAATCAAAAGAAGTGCTTGAGCATTACAATGAGCTAACCTTGAGTTTTGATAACAAACAGAGCATTAGCTTTCGGGTATTTGATCAAGGTTTTGCTTACCGTTTAGCAAGTGAAAAAACGGGAGAATTAATCGTAACAGCAGAGCAGGGCGAAATTAACTTTGCTCAAGACAATTTAGTTCTGTTTCCACAAGAAACGGCTTTTGTTTCTCATAACGAACGTTTGTATTTATCTAAAAAATTGAGCGAAATACGCAATAAAGAATTTGCAAGCTTACCGCTATTAGTGGATACCGGCGAGTCTAAAGTGGTCATTACCGAAACAGGCTTACGCGATTATCCAGGCATGTGGTTACAAGGAAACTCAACTAATAACAATGGCCATTTTGGTTTTAAAGCCATATTCCCTAAGCAAGTTTTAAAAACAGAGCAAAAAGTAAAGCAAGGCATTGTTTCTGATCGTAATGAAATTATAGTCAAACGTGCTAATTATTTATCAAAAAACAAATTGTCAGCACTAGATGGTGGTCGTTATTTCCCATGGCGGGTATTTGCTGTTAGTCAAAACGATGGGCAGCTATTAACCAATGAGTTGTCTTATTTATTAGCAGATGAAACTAAAATTGACGCTTCGTGGGTTAAGCCGGGAAAAGTTGCTTGGGATTGGTGGAATGCTAATAACTTACACGGTGTAGGTTTTAAAGCCGGGATTAATACCCAAACGTATAAATACTATATTGATTTTGCCGCTAAATATGGCCTCGAATATATTGTTATGGATGAAGGTTGGCATAAGTTAGCTAATGTTTTAGATGTTGTAGACGATATTGATGTTGAAGAAATAATTCAATATGGAAAATCTAAGAATGTTGATGTAATTCTTTGGGTTATTTGGAAAACCCTGGATAATCAATTAGATGTTGCGTTAGATACCTTTGCTAAATGGGGCGCAGCGGGCATTAAAGTTGACTTTATGCAACGTGACGATCAAGCCATGGTTAATTATTATTGGAAAGTGGCAAAAGCATCTGCAGCTCGTCACTTGTTAGTCGACTTTCATGGCTCATACAAACCT
>JALJPB010000107.1 GCA_022969175.1 Colwellia sp.
AAACATTTAATGATTAATTTCACGACAAAACTCAGAGAATAGGCCTTATAAAACTCACTCATTGACATCCTCTTATCACTGGATATTTAGATAAATTTGAGAACTTAGCTTTTTCTGGAACATTTAATCTGAAACACATCCAGGTGAAAATTCGTTCATTGACATCTTGTTATCGCTGAAATGTATGGATGGATATATATACCTAGAGTTGTCTAAAACAAAAAACCTGAAGCAAATCCCTTAATCGTCGCTCTTAGGCCATCTTTGGCAACACGACATTGCTTACAAGGATGTAAGTACTTATGATTTGTCTGGAACTAAAATCATGATGATTCATCCCTGAATATCGTCGCTCTTTGCCATCCTTGGCATCACGACATATGATTCATCCCTGAATATAAAAAAAGCGCCATATAGGCGCTTTTTTATTGGTTTTGATAACGGAATTACTTCGCGCTAAGAGCACCAAAACGTTTGTTAAACTTATCAACACGACCACCGGTTTCAGCAGCTTTCTGCTTACCAGTGTAAAACGGATGACATGCTGAACATACATCTAAATGAATATCTTTTTTCGCTGTAGAGCGAGTTACAATAACGTTACCACAAGAACAATTTGCCGTGAACTCATTGTAGCTAGGATGAATACCTTCTTTCATAGAAACCTCTATATTTATATTAACTAGCCGATTATTTCTTTACATTAAATAATAAACAGAACTAATTAATAAGCCGTATCGCCACTTGGTCAGGATTTAATAACTAGGATTAAATTGAACTGCCAAATACCATACGAGTTAAATTAATGGGGGCGAATTATAAGTAATCATTTACTCAACATCAATAGCTATCAACAAATAAATCAACAAAGTTTAACTTTTTACCACATAAGCTAAATGTCGCTTGGCACAGGCGACATCAGCAGTCAAAATAAGTTAAGGTGAGCCATTACAAGATTAATTGTTATTGACATGAGTATTGATATCCCAAACCAGTATGTAGAAGTTGCTATTCCTGTACCTATGCGACAACTTTTCACTTACCAATTACCGACTAAACTACATTCACCCAAAGTTGAGCTAGGTGAACGGGTAATTGTGCCGTTTGGGGCTCGCCAAGTTATTGGTATCATCACCAAGGTTGAGTCAGAATGCGACATTCCGGCAAACAAGCTCAAAAATGTGCTATCAAGAATGCACAGTTCTTATAATTTAAGTGCTGCTCTTTTGCAGTTTTTAAAAGCCTGCGCCAGTTATTATCACCACCCGATGGGCGACGTTTTTCAACAAGCATTACCCGTTTTATTACGAAAAATTGAGCCTCCTAAAATAATGACTCCTACCTTGTGGTTATGTCATGAGAATATTGATCAGCAGGTATTAACGACTTTAGCAAAAAAAGCCCCAAAGCAATTTACTTTATTTGAATTGATAAAAACTCACCTTGGTATAAGTTGGATTGAATTACGTACCCTAGGATTTAGTAAAACCTTGCTAAATGCACTCAAGGATAAGTCTCTTATTGTTGAACAAGAGCAACTCGCTCAACAATTTATCTGGCAACCGGAAAGCTTAAATCAAAAAAACAAACTTAATTTATCAGTTGAACAAGCCGTTATTGTCGCCGCAGTTAATCAATCACTCGAACATTTTTCATGTCATTTAATTGAAGGCATCACTGGCAGTGGTAAAACTGAAGTTTATTTGCAAGCAATGGAACAAGTGCTCGCTAAGAATAATCAAGTACTTGTGTTGGTACCAGAAATAGGACTAACACCACAAATGTTAATGCGTTTTGAACAGCGTTTTAATGTGCCTATTTATCTACACCATTCAGCATTAAATGACAACGAACGACTATCTACTTGGCTTGCAGCACAACAAAACAAAGCAGCGATAATTATAGGCACACGTTCTGCTGTGTTTTCCCCATTACATCAATTAGGCATGATCATTGTTGATGAAGAGCACGACAGCTCATTAAAACAGCAGGACAGCTTTCGTTACCACGCCCGTGACATTGCTATTTTACGTGCTAGACAACTCAACATCCCAATAATTCTTGGCAGTGCAACCCCTAGCTTAGAGTCATTGCAAAATGCGCTTTCGGGTAAATATCATTACCACCAACTACTTAAACGTGCAGGAAAAAGCACCCTAGCTAAGATGGCATTAATAGATGTTGCACAGCAACAAATGGAGCATGGCCTATCGGGTACGTTAAAGCATGAAATCAAAAAGACTTTAGAGCGTGGCGAGCAAGTATTATTATTTTTAAATCGCCGAGGTTATGCGCCAGCAATTAACTGTCAGGAGTGCCACTGGATTGCTGACTGCCAGCGTTGCGATAAACCCTTTACTTTGCATCAAAAACAGCAATTGCTTATTTGCCATCACTGCGGTAATCAACAACGTATTCCTTATCAATGCCCAAGCTGCGGTAGTGTTCGCATCAAGCCTGTTGGTCATGGTACCGAACAATTACAAGACCGCATTAGCGAATTATTTGATGGCTACTCTGTCGTGCGTATTGACCGCGATAGTACACGTAAAAAAGGCGAGTTAGCTAAACTGCTTCAAGAAGTCAGTGACAAAAAGCACCAGTTGCTAGTTGGCACTCAAATGCTCGCCAAAGGTCACCATTTTCCAGATGTAACTTTAGTCGCAGTATTAGATGTTGATGGCGCTTTGTTTAGTTTCGACTTTCGCGCTGCCGAACAAATGGCGCAATTATTAATTCAAGTGGCAGGACGTGCTGGTAGAGAGAGCAAACCGGGAAAAGTATTAATTCAAACCAATTACCCTGAGCATCCCTTGTTGCAAGATTTAGTGAACAACGGTTACCATCATTTTGCTCAACACGCACTAATAGAAAGAAAACAAGCATTGCTACCACCTTTTAGTTATCAAGCACTTATTAGAGCAGAAGCAAATTACCCTTCATACCCTGATAAATTTTTGCGCTCGCTTTGTTTAACAAGTTTTGAAGGTTGTGAATTTGCCGGCCCGGTACCTGCAGCCATGGAAAAAAAAGCAGGGAAATTTCGTTACCATTTAATTATTCAAGCAAAGTCGCGTAAACATTTGCACCTAGGCATACATCAATTGTTACAGAAAATCAGCAGTAATGACTTGCAAAAAACAGTTCGCTGGTCGCTCGATATTGACCCTCAAGATCTTAATTGGTAGGTTTTACACAGAGTTAATTTACATATGCCTGTGTTTAGTTAGAAACTCAGATAAAGTGGTATCATTTTAAAGTCACTCAGTTAAAATAACTAAAATTTTCCGTTATATTTTCAATTTACGAGTATTCTCCATGGCTCATCAGGATTACGTTTCCCGCCCACGCACCAAAAACAATAAAAAAAACCCTTATAAAAAAAAGCCGGCTCCAATTAAAGAAAGTATGGGGCTAAAATTTAAACTGATTGGTTTACTCACTATCGCTTTAATCGCTGTTTCCGGCTATTTTTTGTGGTCACTTAAAGATATTCAGCCAACAATTGAGCCCGTGATAGCTCAACCAAAAACAGAAAAAAATAACAGTGTTCAAGGCACAAAATTACCTCAAATGCCCGAAGAAAAATGGACTTACGTTGATCAACTAAAAAGTAAAGAAGTGGAAGTGGGCAAGTATGAAGTGAAAAATGGTGGCCCTTATCAAATGCAATGTGGCTCTTTTAGAACTGAAGCTCGAGCAGCAACACAAAAAGCAACCATTGCCTTTGCTGGCATAGAGTCACAAGTTCGGCAAGTAAATGGCAGTAACGGTATTTGGTATAAAGTTATTTTAGGGCCCTACCCCCGTAAACGTAGTGCTGAAAAAGACAAACATAAACTCCGTAGCAACAATGTTAACCGCTGCCAAATTTTGAGTTGGCGATAAAATCTCACTATCGCTCTTGAAAAATAGCTAACTACACCCAATTTAATCTTATATAAATAAAGCGGCATACAATTAATAGGCCGCTCAATTGATTGGGGTTAAATGTGACTACTATCGTATCTGTAAGACGCAATGGCAAAGTTGTCATTGGTGGCGATGGCCAAGTGTCTCTTGGCAATACTGTGATGAAAGGCAATGCTAAAAAAGTGCGCCGTTTATACAATGGCAAAGTACTCGCAGGCTTTGCTGGCGGAACAGCCGATGCCTTTACTTTATTTGAACGTTTTGAAAGCAAGTTGGAACAACATCAGGGTCACCTAACCAAAGCGGCGGTTGAACTGGCTAAAGACTGGCGTAGTGATCGAGCATTAAGAAAACTCGAAGCTTTATTAGCCGTGGCAGATGAAACGGCTTCATTAATCATTACCGGCAATGGTGATGTTGTTCAGCCTGAAAATGATCTTATTGCTATTGGTAGTGGTGGATACTATGCTCAATCAGCAGCAATCGCCCTTTTAGAAAATACCGAATTATCAGCCAAAGAAATAGTTGAAAAATCACTAACCATTGCTGGTGACATTTGTGTATTTACCAATCATAACCACACTATAGATGAGTTATAACTAGCTTGCTATTAGCCTTTAGTTATTAACCTTTATTTTA
Organism: Colwellia sp.; assembly: GCA_022969175.1. GTDB lineage: Bacteria > Pseudomonadota > Gammaproteobacteria > Enterobacterales > Alteromonadaceae > JALJPB01. The sequence goes on from JALJPB010000107.1 coordinate 4,552, forward strand.
TTAAAGAATAGTTAGGTAGGAAAATATTATGTCGAGTATGACACCCCGTGAAATTGTTCATGAATTAGATAGCCATATTATTGGTCAAGCTGACGCCAAGCGCGCAGTTGCCATAGCATTAAGAAATCGCTGGCGTAGAATGCAATTAAATGAAGACTTACGTGCTGAAGTTACCCCTAAAAATATCCTAATGATAGGGCCAACGGGTGTTGGTAAAACTGAAATTGCTCGCCGCTTAGCAAAACTTGCCAATGCTCCTTTTATTAAAGTTGAAGCGACTAAATTTACCGAAGTAGGTTATGTTGGTAAAGAAGTTGAATCTATTATTCGTGATCTCGCTGACGTTGCCATTAAAATCACTAAAGAACAAGAAATGTCGCGCGTAAAACACCTTGCAGAAGAAGCAGCAGAAGAACGTATTTTAGATATTTTGTTGCCAAAACCTATTGAGGATTTTGGTAATACCGAGCCCGCTGATAATACCAGTACACGACAAGTTTTTCGCAAAAAATTACGTGAAGGTCAATTAGATGATAAAACCGTTGAAGTTGATTTAGCAGCACCACAAATGGGCGTTGAGATCATGGCTCCTCCTGGCATGGAAGATATGACGTCTCAATTGCAAGGTATGTTTCAAAACTTATCGAGCGATAAAACAAAAAAACGTAAATTGAAAATTAAAGACGCTTTAAAAGCTTTGCAAGAAGAAGAAGCGGCAAAAATAGTCAATCAAGATGATATTAAAGAAAAAGCCATTTTTGCAGTCGAGCAAAATGGTATCGTTTTTATTGATGAAATAGACAAGATTTGTAAACGCGGTGATTCTTCTGGTCCTGACGTTTCCCGTGAAGGAGTCCAAAGAGACTTACTACCATTAATCGAAGGCTCTACGGTTAGTACTAAACATGGCATGATAAAAACTGACCATATTTTATTTGTTGCTTCTGGCGCCTTTCAAATGGCAAAACCTTCTGACTTAATTCCGGAATTACAGGGTCGTCTGCCGATTAGAGTAGAACTACAAGCGTTAACCACTGAAGATTTTGTTCGTATATTAACTGAACCTTTCGCTTCATTAACCGAACAGTATATTGCGCTTTTAGGGACTGAAGGGCTAACAGTAGAGTTTACCGAGAGTGGTATTAGCGCTATTGCCAATGCAGCTTGGCAGGTCAATGAAAACACAGAAAACATTGGCGCTCGTCGTCTTCATACTATGATGGAAAAGTTAATCGAAGAAATTTCTTTTAACGCTAATGATCGTTCAGGCGAAACAGTTGTTATCGATAAAGATTATGTTGAAAATACGTTAACAGAGTTAGTGAAAAACGAAGATTTAAGTCGTTTCATTCTTTAATTTGAGTCGAAAAAACATGTTCCATATTAAGCGTTTTACTTTAAATAACCAAAGGGCTGAACTTAGTGTTCAGTTTTCAGCTAACAAAGTCTCACCCAGTAAAGAGATCACTTTAAGTTATGAGTTTATCAGGGTTCTGTCCCCACAGATATCAGGTGGTAAACAGGGTAAAACACTTATAAGCCACAAAAAACAGGTACAATTACTTGCTATTGAATCGGTAGGCAAACATGGCTATCGATTTATTTTTGATGACCAACATAGTGCAATTTATAGCGAAAGCTATTTAGACGGACTTTGCCAACGCAATAATGAATTATGGCAACAATATCTCAACGAATTAAAAGCAAGTGGTCATAGCCGAGAAGCTATGATCACTATTACTGAGCTTTAGTTCACCTCACTAAAGAACTAAACTTTAAATCGACTTATTTCACTGTTAAGTACTTTAGCTTGTTGCGATAATTCTTCACTCATCTGGGCATTATGGTGTGAAGATTGACCTGATTGTTCAGCGACATCTCGAATTAAAACAACGTGCTGGTTAACCTCAGATGCTACTGTACTTTGCTCTTGTATTGCAGTAGCAATTGCCGCATTCATTTCCATAATTAACGCAACATCTTGAGTTATTTCTTCTAACATTTTACCTGCCGAACTCGCTTCATTGGCACTTTCTTGCCCTTGGGTACGACAACTCGCCATATTCTTAACAATATCCGTCGTTCTACTTTGTAATGAACTGATTATGCTTTCAATTTCTTGAGTTGAATCTTGAGTTCTGCTGGCTAACGTTCGTACTTCATCGGCAACTACAGCAAATCCGCGACCTTGTTCACCAGCTCTAGCTGCTTCAATGGCTGCATTTAGCGCTAAAAGATTAGTTTGTTCAGCTATGCCGCGAATAACATCTAAAACAGAGCCAATGGTGACACTGTCTTTTTCTAGTTCATGTACTACAGCTTCTGCATCAGAGAGTTGAGTTGATAGTAAATCAATTTGAGCTATGGTTTTTTCAACCCCTTTACGACCTTCCTCAGCATTTTTATTAGTACTTTCAGCTTTGCTGGCAGCTTCTCGGGTATTACTGGCTATTTCATCCACCGTTGCTACCATTTCAGTGACCGCAGTAGCTACCATATCTGTTTCTTGAATTTGGGCATCAACACCTGAGTTGGCCGTATGAATATTCTCAGTTAAATTATGAGTCACTTCATTAAGGGTTGAAACAGAGTGACCAACTTCAATAATCAAACTTTTAAAGCTGGTAATCATGCCATTAAAAACTTTTGCCATTTCCGACAATTCATCTTTTCCTGTCACATCAATAACTATGGTCAGATCATTCGTTTGGGAAACATTAACCATTGCGTCTTTTAATTCAGTAATGCCAGATAAAATACTTTTACTGACATAAAGCGCAAAGGCCGTTGCCAAAATGAGCACAATAAAAAACACACTATAGGCGAGTTGATGAACAAAAAGATTATGCTCTTCAACATTAGTTTTACTGTTTGTAATCAGCTTCTCTAATTGATCATCAACTTGGTGAATCGCATCTCGCATCTTTCCTTTCAAACCCAGTACTGAAGAATAGCCAAGTATTCTTTGCTCCGCTACTAAGCTTAGAAATGCTGTTTGGTAGTCGTCAAGTAACACTTTAGCTTGTGCTGATTGCTGTGCTGGTAATTTACTATTCCCGACACTATTTATCATCCCTTCAACATTGGCTGTTAATTTATCAACATATTTATCATCAAGGCGTAACATAAAATCTTTCTCATTTCGCCTTAGTTGCAACATACGGCTTAGCAAGTGAAAATCTTGCTCGCCAATCAACTCTTCAACCTCATGAACAACCGCTCTTAAGTCACCATATAATGCATCTTTTGCATTTAGACCAACACGCTTTTGTGACTCAACTAAGTTAACAAAATGCTGGTTATACTCTCCTAATACCTTCTTAATACTACTTATCTCTGGTAGTTTTTTCCCCATCTCGATAAAAGCGTTATCAAGCACAACAATTTTGCTTTTTAGCTCCCCCATATGTTTATTGTATTTATCAAAATACTTTAAATCTTTTCTCAGCAGAAAGTCTTTTTCATCTCTTCTTAATTGTAAAACTAAAGATTCAACTTCACCTATTTGCCTAGCAATACTGACATCTTTTTCTAAAGAGTTTACTGCAAAATTCAACAAAAAAAGCATTAACAACATGGCCATAACAAGAATAATACTGTTGGCAATAAGTTTGTACTTAATTAACATAACATTCCAAAATAATAGTGAAATACAAAGACATAAGTAATTATAGACGTCTTATTGAGTTTTTAACTACTTTTGTTCAATAAATATTAATTCTTTGTTCTAAGCCCAGTTGAATACCTAACAAGCTAGGTTATAATCAATGATATTGAAAAGTGCTTTGCCAAAATGAGAACATTATGGAATACAATACTTCTGAACTATGTAACATCTATTCCGATCTTATTGACGTAGTTGAGCCTATTTTTAGCAACTATGGCGGACGCAACTCATTTGGTGGTCAAGTAGTCACAATAAAATTATTTGAAAGTAATGGTCTAATTAGCCAGTTGCTTGAAAATGATGGCACAGGAAAGGTATTAGTTATAGATGGTGGAGGCTCAACTCGTCGTGCCCTAATCGATATAAGCCTCGCAGAGAAAGCTTTTGATAATAACTGGGAAGGTCTTATTTGTTATGGCAGTATTCGAGATGTCGATGCATTAGAAGAAATTGATATTGGCATTCAAGGGTTAGCAGCAATACCTGTTGGTGCAGATAATGATGAAAACGGAACAAGTGATTTAGCCATTAATTTTGCCGGGGTAACATTTTTACCTGATGATCATGTCTATGCCGATAATACTGGCATTATTTTATCACCAGACCCACTCGACATTGAGTAATTAACTTAAAAAGATGTAAGTTTTATTTAAGCCGTATTTTCTTATGCATACTTTTATTTTAGTGTGGTTTTGCATTGGGATTATCTCTAAACCAAGCTTTTATCCAAATCTCAAGTTCATCAAAAACAATACCCTGTTTAATAAAAGTTCCCTGTGCAATATCCCCTCCCATACTTATGAATGTTTGCTCAACGGTACTATTATCGATTCCGATTCCTACCAGCGGTAATTTCATGGTTTTAGCAAGGTTGACCAATGCATTAACAATCGCTTTTTCAGCACGACTTTCATCGGTATTACCTAAATATTGGCAATCTATTTTTACTTGATTAATCGACATTTTTCTCAGATAACGTAATGACTCATAGCTCCCTGAAAAATTGTCAATCGCAATGCCAACGCCAGAAGCTTTTAACTGGTCTATCATCGATTTTGCTCGAACATTGGCTGATAACATCACAGATTCACTTAATTCAACAATTAAATACTTGGTGGAAACTGCAAATTTTTCCGCTTGTTTCTCTATGTAATCAACTAACTCTGGTTCTAATAAATCTGTACTCGAAAGATTTATTGATACCGGTTGATAAATTCCAAATCGGGACAAATTAAACAATGCACTACAAGCTTGAGTAATCATCTTTTGTGTTAAGTAGTATACATCACCACTATATTCTGCGATTTCAATAAATTCATGTAACTCTAATGGTTTATCACCACCATTATACCAATGTACCATTAGCTCAAACCCTTTAATATTTTTATCATTAAGGTTAATTTGTGGTTGTAAATACCAATAGAGATTATCATCGGCGAGATCTTGTTTTAAAACCTCCATGTTAAGTAACTGACGTTCTGTATATAACGCTGTGCCATGATCATAATAATTAATTGCTAGTTGCTGGTTTTCCGCTAATAACAATGCATCTGTTGCATGTTCAATTACTTCTGCAGCGTTATCACCATGTTCACCAGTGAAAGCAATTCCAAATGCCAATTCAAAATTTAATGAAAAACTTTTAAAACTCATCGCTTCAGGTACTGACATCGACAATTGCTGACATAACTCATCAATAACACTTTTTCTATCATGTTTTACATTTGATACATCTACGACCACTAAAAAATGCAAACTTTGTAAACGGGCAAGTCGAATGTTTATACCAACAGAATCAAGCTCAAGTAATTGCACATTCTCAGCAACTTTTTTCTGCAAGCAATAAGCTAATTGTAATAAAAGAATATCTGAATTGTGGTGCCCAAGTACGGAGTTCACTTGCTGAAAATTTATTGGTTTTAAAACTACTGCAGCTAATTTTTGGCGCCCTATGGACTTCTGTTTTAGTTCAAAACATTTTAGAGCTTGCTGGTAGTTAGGTAAATTAGTTGCGGGATCATGAGTAAAAGCAAATAGCTCTTCTTGACTAATATGTTCAATAGCATTACCCGTCGGTTTGGAGTTTATAATTTGCTGTAACAGAAGCCAATTTCCATTGGTCAGGGCGGCGACAAACGTTATAACAAGTAAAACAACAATCCAGGTTTTTTGAAGCTCACCTGTCAACCAAAAAAACATTGTCACGGAAAAAACAATGCCCAAAACCCAGGGGAGAATAAGCCGAGATAGACTAAGACTTAGTTTGTCGGTTGACAGTTTAGCAACTTGTATCAGTCCAATAATTAATAATACAAAATTAATTATTGCCCAGCCAAAATAGGCGTTTATTTGTGGGGTAAACCATAAGCAAAGCAAATAAAAGACAGCACCAATATTTATTAAATAAATACTTGTGCGTATTGATTTAATTTCAACAGCATTGTTGTTTGAACTCAGTTCGTTAAACAGTGGCCAAAGATAAATTAAAGCCAAAAATATTACCGAGAAAGACAAAGTCGCAGTGGTTTGAAGTTCGCCGATATAAGTTAAAGAAAATAACAGCGATAAAACACTTATGGAAAGTAGCGTAGGAAAAACCCAATGAGTTACCGAGGTAGGCTTCATTAATACTGCAACTAGCAGAACGGGTAATGTTAAACCCAAGACAAACGATATGTTAAATTCAATAAAATTAAATGATGCTTCAGCCGAAAAAGCAGGAAAAGAAAACAACCAAAAAATAGCGATTATCGCGCTAATTAAAGAGTAGGAAAATCGGCGGGGGGTAAAACAATCCATATCAAGCCTAAAGTACTAACTGCACATAGACTTAGCCTAATCAAAAGTTGCAATTTTGTACAGTAATTGTTTATAGAAAAAAGACTTTAAATTGTTTCTCAACAGCACCAATACATAACCGCATTTTATAAAAAAGTAGATAATACGGTGGATTTTTCCCGTTGAACTGTCTAAATCAAACCTTACTTTTAATTCGAGTAGGGTGCCCCCTTAATAAATTTACAAATAATAAAAAGACAAGGTTATATTACTGCCATGAATATAGACGTAGGTATCTTAGAAACTTTATTAGTTTCACTATTAATATTATTTTCGGGCTATTTTTTAAATAGTAAAATTTCATTCCTAAAAACGAATAACATTCCTGAGCCCGTAGTTGGAGGTATCGCATTTTCATTATTTGCTGCTATTGCTCATAGCTATTTTAATATCAATTTTAATTTTGATATGAGTTTTAAAAATCCATTAATGTTAGTGTTTTTTACTACCGTCGGGCTAGGTGCAAGTTTCTCACTGCTAATAAAAGGTGGTCCTAAGGTTGTACTATTTCTTGGCGTAGCAAGCCTTTATTTGTTGATTCAAAACGCAGTGGGGGTTTCAATTGCTTTAATCGCAGGTATTGAACCATTAATGGGCTTAATTGGCGGTTCAATAACTTTATCTGGTGGCCATGGAACTGGTGCAACTTATGCTGAACTATTTGCAACAGAATATGGAATAACTTCAGGAATATTCGAACTGGCTATGGCTGCAGCAACTATGGGTTTAGTATTAGGCGGCTTAATCGGCGGACCAGTGAGTAAAAGACTTATTGAAAAATATAACCTAAAAGCTGATGAGTTTCATGAGGAGTTAGACGATACAGTAACTTTCAACCCTGAAGATCACGATTTAGTGACACCTAAAAAAATGATGGAAACCTTATTTATCATTTTAATGTGTATGGTTATCGGCCACTTTTCCCACATAACATTAAAAGCCAGTGGTCTAATTCTACCCTCATTTTTACTGCCATTACTTTGTGGTGTTATCGCCACTAATGCTTGTGACTTTTCTAAACGTTACTCGATTAGCAGAGCGTGCATTGATTTATGGGGCACCATGGCACTGTCTATATTTTTAGCCATGGCATTAATGTCACTTAAAGTATGGGAATTAGTCAATTTGGCTGGACCTATGTTTTTCATGATTATTATTCAAGCAATGATATTAATGCTGTTTGCCTATTTCGTCACTTTTAGAGTGATGGGGAAAAACTATAACGCTGCAATTATCGCTGGTGGACACTGTGGTTTTGGAATGGGAGCAACACCAACGGCAGTGGCCAATATGGAAGCATTAGTCGCACGATATGGCCCTTCCCCTCAAGCTTTCTTAGTAGTACCACTAGTTGGCGCATTTTTTATTGATATTACCAACGCTTTAATTATTCAACTCTATTTAAGCTTGCCGTTTATTAATCCATAAAACGAGAAACGACGATTATCATAAATTGATTGTCTTTCTCTAAGTACTCACCAAAATTGACCTAAATAATAAAGCTGGAACTATATTACTTTTATTCCAGCTTTAAATAATGTAGATAGTGGATTAACGCCAAACTGGTAACAAAGCTCTGCAGGTTGTTCAATATTCCAACACGCTAAGTCAGCATCAAAACCAACTTTCAATTGGCCTTTAGTTTCACTCAGGCCTAGCGCTTTTGCACCATGACAAGTAACGCCTGCTATCGCTTCACTTGGCGTTAATCTAAACAAGGTACATGCCATATTTAACATCAACTGCAATGAACATATTGGCGATGACCCCGGATTAGCATCTGTGGCAATAGCAATGGCAACACCCTGCTCACGTAATGCGTCGATTGGCGGTAATTGAGTTTCCCGTAAAAAGTAAAATGCGCCAGGTAAAAGTACGGCTGTCATATTGGCATCAGCCATTGCTTTAACGCCGTCATTGGATAAAAACTCAACATGATCTGATGACAATGCTTTATATTTAGCTGCTAGTTCTGTACCACCTAAATCAGATAATTGCTCAGCATGCACCTTGATTGATAAGCCATGCTTTTTGGCTGCGCTAAATACTCGCTCAGTTTGCTTGATATCAAAACCAATACCTTCGCAAAATACATCAACAGTATCAGCCAGCTGCTGCTTAGCTATGGTTGGCATCATTTCTTCACAAACTAAATCTATATAGGCGTCAGGTTGATTTTTATATTCAATGGGTAGCGCATGAGCACCAAGGAAGGTACGTTTGATTGTCACTGGCAGTTTTTTTGCCAACAGCCCGGCAACTTTTAACATTTTAATTTCTGTTGTGGTATCTAAGCCATAACCCGATTTTATTTCCACTGTGGTTACACCCTGTTGGTGTAGTGCTGTTAATCTTGGTAAAGCGCTTGCTAATAACTCTTGTTCACTTGCAGCTCGTGTTGCTTTAACCGTGGAAACAATACCACCACCGGCATTAGCAATTTCTTGATAGCTCTTGCCCTGCAGGCGCATTTCGAATTCATTGGCACGATTGCCGCCATAAACTAGGTGGGTATGACAATCAATTAATCCTGGGGTCATCCACAGCCCTTTACCATTAATCACTTCTACTTGATGTTTATCAAACTGTGGTAAATCTTGCTCTTTGCCCAACCAAACAATTTTTCCATTACTTACCGCTAACGCGCCATGTTCAATTTCACCATAGCTATTACTAGCATCCGTCATTGTTGCTAGATGAATATTGATCCACAGTGTTTGCCATTGCTCGGTTTGAGTGGTGTTCATAGTTTTTCCAAATTAAATAGGTCTATAAAATCGGTGAATTGTGCAAGCTTGAACTAGAGTATAACTAATGCATTAGAGCCTACTTGATAAGTATCACTTTAACCGATCAAAATTTAACTAGCAAGCTTGTATATACAACTATTGATATTCGAATAAATTTATGAGATTGTATATACAAGTTAACTTCATCTGATAATAAAATGACAAACCCCATAACTAAAACAGTAACCAAAGCAAAGTTTACCGTAATTAAACAGCATATTTGCGACAATATTGAGTCTGGGCAATGGCAGCAGCATAGCAAAGTGCCGTCTGAAAATGAATTAGCATTAGAATTTAATGTCAGCCGTATGACAGCAAGAAGAGCTTTACAAGAACTAACCGAACAAGGTTTGTTAGTGCGTACTCAAGGAGCCGGAACTTTTGTTGCAACCTTTAAGTCTCAATCATCATTATTAGAAATTAGAAACATTGCCGATGAAATAGCCCAGCGAGGACACTTACATAGCGCCCAACAACTGGTATTAAAAGAAGTAAATGCCAGTAAAGAGACTGCAATATTATTAAATTTAAAAACTGATGATAAAGTGTTTTATTCTGAAGTTTTACATTTTGAAAATGACGAAGCGATCCAATTAGAACAACGGTATGTTAATCAAAAATTAGTGCCAAATTATTTACAACAAGACTTTTCTGAAATGACTCCACATGAGTATTTATCTAGTGAAGCGCCACTTACCGAAGCCACCCACGAAGTAGAAGCAGTTTTAGCCAATAAAAAAGTTTGCCAACTGCTAAATATAGAATCAACATCACCTTGTTTACAGGTAAAACGACGCACATGGTCAAGCCAAGGTGTGGTGAGTTTAGCAACCCTAACATCACCAGGTGATAAGTATCGCCTTGGTGGTCATTTAATTTTTTAATTTAGGAGCATTAAGATGACGTTTAAATATGGTATTGACCGTTTAAATCTTGATATTGTAAATGGTATTGCTGATGGCAGTATCAAAGCCGAGCTTTGCCA
>JALJPB010000108.1 GCA_022969175.1 Colwellia sp.
AGTTTGCGGAACATATCACGACCTAAAGGACCTTTAGGTAACATGCCTTTTACTGCAAATTCAAGTACACGTGTTGGTGCTTTTTCAATTAGCTTTTCAAAGCTAATTTGCTTAAGTCCACCAGGGAATTCAGTATGCGAGTAGTAAATCTTACCCTTCGCTTTGTTACCCGTTACTTTTACTTTCTCAGCATTAATAACAACGATATAATCGCCAGTATCAACATGAGGAGTGTATTCTGGTTTATGCTTACCGCGTAAACGGCTTGCAATTTCAGTAGCGATACGACCTAAAGTTTTATCTTCGGCGTCCACTAAGAACCATTCGCGTACTACGCTTTCTGGTTTAGCTACAAAAGTTTTCATTTAAAAAACCCAAATTTTAAAATGTTACACCAATAACAAATAACAATTTAACTTTAAAAGTTAAATTAATAATCTGTCGGTTAATTTAGACTACGCAATTACCCCTTCGAGTATCGAGTCTTTGTCTGTGCTTTTCATTAACGAAAATCCAAACAGCAGACGTTTGTAACGTAGGGAGCGCGGATTATACAGAAGTTTTTTCTAAAGATCACGCCTATTTTTCGTTCAAAGATAACTTTATTACCTTTAATTAAAAATCATCACTCTAATGATCATCAATTACCTATCAATATGCCAATCAACAATGCTTATTTATCCGCTAAAATGAGCTTTAGATGCCACTGTCATTAATTGTCCGGATTATTTCTATGGTAAATGCTCTGACGCTAAATAGTCATGTGATTGCATTTCTTGAAGACGAGACAAACAGCGCTTAAATTCAAATGATAATCGACCTCCGGTGTAAAGTGCTTCCAATGCCACTTCTGCTGAAATAATAAGTTTTACGTTACGCTCATAAAATTCATCGACAAGGGCAATAAAACGTCTGGTTGAATCATCTGTTTCACTGCCCATTTGAGTCACATTAGCCAATAACACCGTGTGATACAAACGACTGATTTCCATATAATCATTTTGGCTGCGGGCTGTTTCGCATAACAAGTTAAACTCAAAATGAACAACCCCGTCTGATACTTCTACCGTGGGTAATTGCCGATTATTTATTTCGATAGGACTATTTTTTTGTCCTATCTCAGCAGATAAACGAGTGAAATAGTTGGCTAAGTTTTCGTCTGCTTGTTTGTCTAAAGGAAAATGGTAAATCTCAGCTTGTTCTAATGTTCGTAACCTATAGTCAACACCGCTATCAACATTAACAATTTCAGTATGTTCATTAATTAACTTTATCGCTGGTAAAAATCGTTCTCGCTGTAATCCGTTGCGATATAACTCATCTGGAATAATGTTCGAAGTTGCGACTAAAGTTACATTGTGAGAAAAAAGCTCTTCAAACAAAGTCCCTAAAATCATAGCATCGGTGATATCAGAAACAAAAAATTCATCAAAACAAATAATACAGCTTTCTTGAGCAAAGCGTTTAGCAATAATTTTTAGTGGATCAGACTGCCCTGTCAAACCTTTAAGCTCTTGATGAACACGGTGCATAAAGCGGTGAAAGTGAACTCGAGATTTGTTTTCAAATGGCAAGCAATCATAAAATGTATCAACAAGGTAGGTTTTTCCGCGGCCTACCCCTCCCCAAAAATAAAGGCCTTTTATCGGTTTTATTTCAGTTTTTGTATAAATCTTTTTCCAGCGATTTAATACTTTTTTAAATCCTGAAACAGCAACGGGTTTACTTTGTAAATCGTCATAAAGCCTTTGCAAGTGATTTACGGCATTTTCTTGAGCAGCATCATACTGAAAATCTTCACGGGTTAAATCTAAGTTATATTGTTGAAGTGGAGAAAGTTTAATCATTTGATAACCATTTTTTTACAATAAATTGAAAAACTGATGTTTTTTTAAGATATCCCAAGGATAGCTTTGTATAAACGACCTAAGGCGCGCTATATTATAACAATCGGATAGTATTAATATCTACTTATGTAAATAAAGTAGAATAAAATTCGATTTAGTTTTTCTATAAAATGATACGCGAAAATAAGAGGTAATGAAGTATGGATATAGTTATTGGTTTAATTGTTTTTATTGCTGGCACTTTTGCTGGTTTTTTTGCCAATCGTTTTTTATCTGCATCAAATCAAGAACAGCAAAAACTAGCTGAACAAGCCAGTGAAAGTGAAGCTGCACTTGTGCAATACAAACTTGATGTTGCTGAACATTTAGATAGTTCAACAAGACTATTAGAACAAATGAACAGTACTTGTAAAACGGCCATGAGCCAAATGGAGCAAAGCACTAAATTATTACAACAGGCAACACCAGCAAATGATGCCATGCCGTTTTTTTCAAAAGAAACTCAAGAACAATTAGCACAAACCGTTAACCTACGTCATGACAAACGTAAATCAAACCACCAAGAAGCAGTAACTGAGCCGCCTCTTGATTATTCTGGTAATCCAAGTGGTTTATTCGACGACTCGAAACAAAGTGTTACAACTGCTAAGTAACTTTTGCTGAACTAACAGACACAGGGACGGTCTGTTATGGGGTATGCTTATTTTTTAAGGAGTTTTTTAAGTATGAAAAAATTATCACTTTTAATCAGTGCGGCGTTAATCTCAAGTAGTTTTACCTTAGTCAGCTTACCAAGCCATGCTGCAATTCCCCTTTCATTAAACGGTCAAACAATGCCCAGTTTAGCCCCTATGCTTGAGAATGTGACCCCAGGGGTTGTACTTATCTCTGTCAAAGGAACTCATGAAGTAAAACAACAGGTTCCTGATGCTTTTAAATTTTTCTTCGGTAACCCTCGTCAAAACCCTTCACAAGAACGTCAGTTTCGTGGTCTAGGCTCTGGGGTTATTATTGACGCCGATGAAGGTTATATTGTTACTAACAACCATGTTATTGCTGAAGCTGATGAAATTATTATTACACTAAAAGATGGTCGTCAACTTAAAGCAAAAAAAATTGGCTCAGACGAAGATAGTGATATTGCATTATTGCAAATAGATGCTGACGATTTACAAGAGGTTAAGTTTTCAGACTCAGATAATTTACGCGTTGGTGACTTTGCCGTAGCCATTGGCAGTCCTTTTGGTTTGGGTCAAACAGTTACTTCAGGTATTGTTAGTGCTTTAGGGCGAAGTGGTTTAAATATCGAAAATTACGAAGATTTCATTCAAACCGACGCTGCGATAAATAGTGGTAATTCAGGTGGTGCTCTCGTTAATTTAAATGGAGAGCTTATCGGTATCAACACAGCTATTTTAGGACCTAACGGCGGTAATGTCGGTATTGGTTTCGCTATTCCTAGTAACATGGTTGAAAATCTAGTTAATCAAATTATTGAATATGGTGAAATACGACGCGGTGTTTTAGGTGTTTCAGGGCGAAGTGTTAATAGCGAAATAGCCAAAGCAATGGAACTAAAAACCACCCAAGGTGGTTTCATTGAGCAAGTAACTCCTAATTCAGCAGCAAGTGAAGCAGGAATTAAAGCCGGCGATGTTATTACCCAAGTCAATGGCAAGAAAGTTAAATCTTTTAGTGAACTGCGTGGAAAAATAGGATCCATGGGTGCGGGTAAAATCGTTAAACTCACTATCATACGCGCAGATGAAAATCCTAAAGTTTATTCAGTAAAATTAAAACGGGCTGATAATGGCAATATTGCCGCAGCAACTATTCACCCTATGCTTAAGGGCAGTGAGCTTGAAAATGACACTAATGGCCAAGGTGTTAGCGTATTAAAGGTTGAACCAAACAGTCCTGCGTTACTTGTTGGCTTAGAGCCTGGGGATGTAATTGTTGGCATTAATCGTCATAGAACTAAGAATATTGCTGAATTAAGAAAATCATTAAAAGAACAACAAGGCACTTTTGCCTTAAATATCGTCAGAGGTAACCGTAATTTATACCTTATGGCTCGTTAAATAGCCCTTAAATTAACGCCTATCGAAAGGGTTCTATTTGAACCCTTTTTTAATTCCCAACAAAACCTCTAATTTTCACTTTGTCGCAAATCATCATTCTGTGTTAGGCTTATAGAAAATACTATGTTGTTGCTTTAACTTTTGTTGTTTGTATAACAAAATTCAAACATTAAACCTACAGTCAACAACAAACCTCATGGACTCCAAGTACTTTGCAAACAAGCCCGATTAAAAAACTATTATCATCATTATTGGCTAGTGTAAAATATGTCATAACAGCAATTAGTTATGGCGTTATGTTTGCTCTCGCTGTTTTAATAATTCTGCCATTATTTCAAAGTAATCAATCAATCTTTTCATTATTTCAGCCAAATCAGCAGCAGCAAGCAGTATCATATGCCAGAGCAGTAAGTATTGCAGCTCCTGCAGTGGTTAATATCTATTCATCGAAAATTCAAAAAAATCCAAGATATGGACAAAACCCTGTAAAAGCAACTCGACTGGGCTCTGGCGTTATTATGGATTCACTCGGGTATATTCTAACTAATTACCATGTGGTTCATAATACCGATCTTATTGAAGTACTTTTACAAAGCGGACAATATTACCCTGCAGAGTTAATTGGTTTTGATATACCTACCGATCTTGCAGTTTTGAAAATAAATAGCCCGATAAACCTACCAGTAATTCCCCAAAGAGATAACCTAACCTCGTTACCTGGTGATGTCGTACTCGCTATTGGTAACCCTTTAAATTTTGGACAAACGGTAACACAAGGTATTATTAGTGCTACTGGGCGTATAGGCTTAAGTAGCACGAGTTACGCTGATTTTTTACAAATGGACGCTGCGATAAACAATGGCAACTCAGGAGGCGCTTTAATCAATACCAATGGAGAATTAGTCGGTATTAATTCTCGCCGAGTGACCGACGATAAGCTCGATATTCAAGGGATATTTTTAGCTATACCTTATCAATTAGCCGCTAAAGTAATGAAAAAAATTATTGCCCATGGACGGGTTGTTCGTGGCTGGCTTGGCATAACTACTGCGAGAGAATATAAAGGTGTGGTTATCGAAGCTATAGTACAAAATAGTCCAGCTCACAAAGCGGGTCTTCTCCCTGGTGATCGTATTTACCAAATTGGCGAGCATAAAATAACCAGCATTCCTCAAGCATTAGATATAGTGGCTGAAACCCCACCTAATACCACCATTTTATTTAAGGTATTACGTAAAAACAGCTCAATTGATTTACCCGTGACTATACTAGAGCAACCACAATAAAAGGGGATTACAGCTGCTTCTTTCTTGTAGATTAAATTTAAACCTTGCTACAAAAAAAAGGATTAAAGCGCGCTTTAATCCTTTCTATCTTTAACCGCTATAAGTCGATATTCAGTTAAGACATTTTAATACGTGTGATATTACCACCAAGCGCCTGTAGTTTATCTTCGATACGCAAATAGCCACGATCAATATGATAAATTCGATCGACCTGTGTTGGTGTTGTTGCGACTAATCCGGCAATCACTAAACTTGCTGAAGCTCGTAAATCAGTCGCCATTACTTGAGCTCCATTTAAACTATCAACGCCCTTAATAATTGCAGTATTACCTTCAAGTGAGATATCAGCCCCCATTCGTTGTAGTTCAGGTACGTGCATAAAGCGATTTTCAAAAATGGTTTCTGTTACCGTTGCAGTACCTTGTGCTAAAACATTCAGGGTAACAAATTGAGCTTGCATATCTGTAGGGAAGGCTGGGTGAGGTGCAGTGCGGATATTTACAGCTTGAGCTGGCTTGTTCATAATAAGCTCAATCCAATCTTCACCGGTAGTAATTTCAGCCCCTGCTTCTTGCAGTTTACTTATTACAGCTTCTAATGCCGAAGGGTCGGTATTTAAACATTTCACTTGCCCTTGAGTTACCGCAGCAGCCACTAAAAAAGTGCCGGTTTCAATGCGATCAGGCATAACTCGATACGATGTTCCTTGTAAACGCTCAACCCCTTCAATTGTTAATGTATCACTGCCTGCACCTGATATTTTAGCGCCCATAGAAGTAAGACAATTAGCAAGATCAACAATTTCAGGTTCCCGAGCAGCATTTTCTATAATAGTAATACCGTCCGCTAAAACGGCGGCCATTAATAGGTTTTCAGTCCCCGTAACACTAACCGTATCCATAAAAATAGTTGCACCTGATAATCGGCCGCTATTTTTTGCAATTATGTAGCCATTTTCAACTTCAACGTCTGCGCCCATTAGCTTCAACCCTTGAATATGCAAATTCACCGGTCTAGCACCAATAGCACAGCCCCCAGGTAAAGAAACCTCAGCATGACCAAAGCGAGCCAACAAGGGTCCTAAAACCAAAATAGAGGCGCGCATAGTTTTAACCAAATCGTATGACGCTTTACAGTGAGCAATTTTACTCGCATCAATTTCAAGACTGTCTTCTGACAACCATTGGATTTTTGCACCTAGTTGGGTGAGTAATTTAACCGTGGTTAAAATATCATTTAGTTTAGGGATGTTTTTAAAAACAACTGGGGTTTCAGATAGTAATGCCGACATTAGTATTGGCAACGCTGCGTTTTTAGCGCCTGAGATGGTGACTTCACCGCGTAGTGGATTACCACCAATTATTTTAAATGCATCCAAGAGTAGCTACTTATTATATTAGAATGAAAAGTTAAACAATGACAAAGCAATTTTAAAGCGGAAGATTAAACATCTTATCGCGCTTCCATTGCTCTGTATTAAAGGTTTTTATGGTAATAGCGTGAATAACACCCTCTTTAATCACTTGAGCCAATGGCGCAGTAACCAACTGTTGTTTTTTCACACGGCTTAGCTCATCAAACAGATCAGCAACAGCTATAATTTTACATTGTGAACCATCAAATGCCACATGCAACTCATCAAGTTTAATTGCATCGTTAATTATTTTTTCAATTTCGCAAACGTCCAAGATTTTCTCCTAAGAAGATAAATTTATCGGCAAAAAACTATCAACTGAACTTAATTCAGCGAGTTTAATGAGGCCAGAGGGTAAATGTACAAATGATAATTGACAACTATTTGCTTGGGCAAATTCAACTTGACTTAATAACCAAGCCAAACCTGCAGTATCTATTTTATTGACCGCAGCTAAATCAATCTTTGCATTTTTTTGCTTTAAGAAGTTTCGACTATCATGTTCAGATAATGAAGGCACTGTATGTCGGGTCAACTCACCAGCAAGTTCTGCGGTATCATTATTTAGGGTTAAAGTAATAGTACTCACACGTTAGCCTTTAGAACCTTTAAAAACGATATCACGTTGGCTTTTTACTTTTAAAAGCTTAGTGACATGAGGTAGTCCTTTTTGCCGAATAATACTACCAAGTTCGGCTTGTTTACTATCAAGTAAACTCACACCCTCTGCAACCATATCAAAAGCTTTCCATTCATTAGTTTTTCTATTTTTTCTCACCTTAAAAGCAATATCAATATCGTCTCGCCCCGGCATAAGTACACGAGTATTAACGGCGACTATTTTTTTATCACCAAGCTCATATCCAGGAAAAAACTGTACTTCTTGATTATCATATAAGGTAAAAACTTGAGCATATGAAGTAATCAAATATTCACGAAATACCGGTACAAAAGCATTTCGTTCTTCTGCTGTAGTTTTCTTTAACTGACTACCGATAACTTTATATGCCGCATATTTGTAATTGATGTAAGGCATTAGTTCTTCACGAACAATGTCTTTTAATACATTAGGATCGTCTTTTATTTTTTGGCTTTCATCTGAGAATCGTTTAAACGTCATTTTAGCTACAGCTTCAATCATTTCATATGGATTTTTTTTATCCACTTTAGGTGATGAACGCTCAGTAGTAGACTCACCTGTTCCTGAAGCGGAAGCTGCAGTATATTGCGCGGCAACATTAAAATGAAGACCCAATGCTACTAGTAAAAAGAAGGTCTTTTGTCGCAGCAAATTATTACTCAACGTCACTATCATTATTAATCACTTCCTTGGCTAAATAAAAACTGACCAATTAATTCTTCTAAAACAAGTGCTGGTTTGGTATCTTCAATGAAATCCCCTGGTGCTAACATCTCAAGAGAATCATCAATAAATCCAGGCTGCAGGCCGATATACTGTTCACCTAATAAACCTGCGGTTAAAATGGCAACAGAGGTCGCTTCGGAAAATTGATCGTATTTAACATAAATATCTAAAGTCACTACTGGGGTGTAGTCTTCATCATCTAAAGATATATCACTCACGCGGCCAACAACCACTCCACCTACTTTTATCGGTGAACGGACTTTTAATCCACCGATATTATCAAATTTTGCTTTTAGAATATAGGTATCACCGCCTCCTGAAATACCACTATTAGCGACTTTTAATGACAACATCAATAATGCCGCAATACCAAAAGCAACAAAAACCCCAACCAGTAACTCTATTTTTTTCGACACCATGTCTTCCACCAAACCTTTGAAATTTAACGAGCGAACATTAACGCTGTTAAGATAAAATCTAAACCTAAAACAAGTAGTGATGACTGTACTACAGTAGCTGTAGTTGCCCGACTAATACCTTCTGAAGTCGGGTTACAATCATAACCTTTATAAACAGCAATCCAGGTAATAACAAAAGCAAAAACGACACTTTTAATAATACCATTTAAAATATCTTTCTGAAAATCGACCTGATCTTGCATCACAGACCAAAATGTTCCTGCATCAACACCTAACCAGTTAACACCTACTAAGTGTGCACCCAATATACCTACCATAGAAAAGATGGCAGCTAAAAGAGGTAAGCTAATAAAGCCAGCCCAGAACCTTGGTGCAATAACCCGGCGTAGCGGATCAATAGCCATCATTTCTAAACTAGACAATTGTTCAGTCGCTTTCATTAAACCAATTTCGGCGGTTAGCGCAGAGCCTGCGCGACCAGCAAAAAGTAACGCTGCAACAACAGGGCCTAACTCTCTCAATAATGACAAAGCAACCATAGGGCCTAAACTCGCTTCTGCGCCATAACCCACTAGAATAGTATAACCTTGTAAAGCTAAAACCATACCAATAAATGTGCCTGAAACCACGATAATTACCAACGAAAGCCAGCCGACGGCATAAAGTTGATTGATTAGTAAAGGGAAACCTTTTTTCGGATTAGGCAAATGAAATATTGCCGAAAGCAATAAAAGTACCGCACGGCCTAAGCCGCTAAACAGTGATAGTGTACTAGCACCCAATGCTTCAAATTGAGCAATAATCTTTC
Organism: Colwellia sp.; assembly: GCA_022969175.1. Lineage (GTDB taxonomy): Bacteria > Pseudomonadota > Gammaproteobacteria > Enterobacterales > Alteromonadaceae > JALJPB01. Next base: position 9,222 of record JALJPB010000108.1, read on the forward strand.
GCATTAATTACTCCCTTTTTTAATATTACCCAGAATTTCATCTTGGTAATTAGGAGCGGTAAAATGAAATGGAACAGGGCCATCGGCCTCGCCCTTAACGAACTGTTGAACCAATGGTGAGTTATCCTTCAAAATTTGTTCAGGTGTACCATGGCCAATAATTTTTCGTTCTGCAATGATATAGATATAGTCGGCGATGCTCATTACTTCTGGTACATCATGAGAAACCACTAACGAGGTTAACCCTAATGCATCACTTAATGAACGAATCAAACGAACAATTACTCCCATTGATATAGGGTCTTGCCCGGCAAAAGGTTCGTCATACAAAATTAATTCAGGATCAAGTGCTATTGCACGAGCAAGTGCAACTCTTCGAGCCATACCACCAGAAAGTTCGCCTGGAAATAAATCACGAGCACCACGCAACCCAACAGCTTCAAGTTTCATCAAGACAATTTTTTCAATAATTTTCTCGTTAAGCTGGCTATGCTCTCTAATAGGAAAAGCAATATTGTCGAAAACAGTCATTTCAGTAAATAAAGCACCACTTTGAAATAGCATGCTCATGCGTTTTCGTGTTTGATAAAGTGCGGCTCGAGATAGTTTAGGGATATCTTGGCCATCAAAAAGTATCTGACCTTTCTCTGGTATTAATTGGCCACCAATGAGACGCAGTAGTGTAGTTTTACCAATGCCACTAGGTCCCATAATAGCAGTAACTTTGCCCTTGGGGATCGATAAACTAATATCATCGTAGATGACACGTTCATCTCGTTTAAAGGTGATATTTTTTATATCAACTAAAGTTTCAGACATGATTTCCTAATAGGTAAGTGCTGCTAAACATCAATGTAATTGTAAATCCCGCAGAATAGTACCTTAGCAAAGGTAATTGTTCATTAAAAATTATCTAGAATCGCGACAATATACCGATAAAATACGTAATGTATTGTAAGAAATTGTAAAATTCATGTAAATATTTCTATTACATAATTACCGGACTATCTTTCAGGCGAAAATATCCGCTAATTTAATTTGAACAATCGACTTAAAAACAAACACATTGACCAAAATAGCTCTTTTTTACCCTGACATGAAACTGAACATCACATTTATTTGCTCTCAATGAATAATATTACTTTTGTTTTGTCTAACAACCAGCGACAATTTACTTATATTACCTGAGTACGATAATACTTTTTCTCTCTTCAAGTTATTTGGGTATAAATATTGGAGTTTTTAATGTTCATTCAGATCGTGATTTTGCTTATTGCATTGGTTGTTTTAGTATGGAGTGCAGATAAATTTGTCCTGGGGGCTTCTTCTTTAGCAAGAAATATTGGCATATCACCTATGATTATCGGTTTAACCATTGTCGCTATGGGATCTTCTGCGCCTGAAATGATGGTTGCAGCCTCGGCATCGATGCAGGGCAACCCAGATACAGCTATTGGCAATGCTATTGGTTCAAACATCACCAACATTGCCCTTGTATTAGGGTTAACCGTACTAATTAAGCCTATAATAGTATCTTCATCGATTATCAAACAAGAGCTACCTTTAGTATTGCTATTAACAATTATCACCTACTGGATGTTTTCAGATAATGTTTTTAGTTTTACCGAAGGCTTAATTTTGATGATTGGCTTTTTTGCCTTTATCACGACATTATTAATTAAATCATTAAGACAAAGAAAAGATACGGGTATTGATGATCCTATGATTATTGAAGCTGAACAAGAGTTACCTGAAGCAACCAGTCGTCTACAATCGGTAATTTGGTTAATCGTTGGCATTGTATTATTAATTATCAGTGCACACTATCTTGTTGAATCAGCGGTTTGGATAGCGAAAAAAGTTGGCGTTAGTGATTTAGTTATTGGTTTGACGGTTATTGCTCTTGGTACAAGTTTACCTGAGTTGGCAGCAAGTATTGCCAGTGTGATGAAAAAAGAAGATGATCTTGCCTTAGGTAATATTGTTGGCTCTAATATCTTCAATATTCTCGCAGTTTTACCTTTTGCAGGCTTAATTGCTCCAGGACCTGTCAATCCAGAAGCGGTTTCACGTGATATACCGATAATGATCGCAATAACATTGCTGTTGCTAGTTTTATGCTTTACCAGAAAATTGGGCTCTTTCAGGATTACACGTGCCAAGGGCGGACTTTTACTTTTGAGTTTTGTTGGTTATCAAGTACTTTTATTCAGCCAAATTGCTCAATAGTCTACAATAAGATATAAATTATTTATGAAAAACTTTAAGGCTCTGGCCACGCAAGTTATAGAAATAGAGCAACAATCAATTAAAGAGTTATTGCAATATATTGATGACAGTTTTGAATTGGCTTGCAAATTCATGTTTGATTGCCAAGGGCGCGTGATAGTTATTGGCATGGGAAAATCTGGCCATATTGGTGGTAAAATTGCCGCAACACTCGCCAGTACAGGCACCCCAGCATTTTTTGTTCACCCAGGTGAAGCAAGCCATGGCGATCTAGGCATGATTACCAGTGATGATGTAGTATTAACCATTTCTAATTCTGGTGAAACAGCTGAAGTATTGGCGATAATTCCGGTAATTAAACGTATTGGCGCTAAACTTATCTCAATGACAGGAAATTCATCATCGACACTGGCCAAACTAGCCGATACTCATGTTTGTATAAAAGTATCGCAAGAAGCTTGTCCATTGGGTTTAGCACCAACATCAAGTACTACGGCTTCTTTGGTTATGGGTGATGCTTTAGCCGTTGCCTTACTAAATGCCAGAGGATTTACGGCTAACGACTTTGCTTTATCGCACCCTGGTGGTAGCTTAGGTAAACAGTTATTACTTCGCCTTAACGACATTATGCATAGTGGTGAACGTTTACCGATTGTTTCTACACAGGCATTAATCAAAGATGCTTTAGTTGAAATGTCACTTAAAGGATTAGGAATGACAGCGGTCGTTGATAATAACAATCAACTTATCGGTCTTTTTACCGATGGGGACTTACGCAGAATACTTGATGAACAGGTTGATATTCATCAAGATTTAATCACTACCGTAATGACAAAGTCGCCAACAACGGCTAATGCTGATATGTTAGCGGCTCAAGCATTAAAGATAATGGAAGATAAAAAAATCAACGGATTAATTATTGTTGATGAACAAAATATTCCTGTAGGAGCAATGAACATGCACGACTTATTAAGGTCAGGGGTTTTATAGTGGCCTCTTCCAGTACTAATACTCTATATGGTTTTGTAAAACCTGAAATATTAGCAAAAGCGAAAAAGATTAAATTATTAGTTTGTGATGTTGATGGCGTATTTTCTGATGGCCGTATTTATTTAGGTAATAACGGGGAAGAATTAAAAGCATTCCATACCAAAGATGGTTTTGGTATTAAAGCATTGGGAGCCAGTGGTATTGATGTTGCCATTATCACCGGGAGAAAATCACAAATTGTAACTACTCGAATGCAAGCACTCAATGTTCGCCATATTATTCAAGGGGAAGAAAATAAACTTCCGGCTTTAAAAGCACTGGCGCAACAACAACAAATTAGCTTAGAAGAAATCGCTTATATTGGTGACGACGTGCCAGATCTTGACTGCATTAAAAGTGTTGGTCTTGGTATTGGGGTTCTAGATGCACACCCTAGTATATTAAATGCTGCAGATCATATTACCTTCATTCGTGGCGGTTTTGGTGCGGTACGTGAAATTTGTGATTTAATCATGCAAAGTCAAAATACCTTAGATGGTGCTAAAGGCGCAAGTGTATGAGTTTATTGTCAAGATGGGCGTTAGTATTATTTATGCTTGGCGCATTTCTTTATGGATTAACTGAATGGCGTAATGCCAATAAAAAACCAAGTGACGCCATTGATACTGAGCTAACACCTGATTTTATTGCCGAATCATTAAAAAGTGCAATATATAACCCACAAGGAATACTCTCCCATGAAATTGAAGCTGATCGCATGGAACACTATACTAAACTTGAATTTACCCACTTTGAATTACCCAACTATACCTTATATCCAAAAAACTCAGGTTCACCGTGGCAAGTTAAAGCAAAAGAAGCGACACTATACAATGATAATAAAGTTGTCCTGAAAAATACAATTAGAATAACCAGTACAGAAAAAGACAGCTTAATTGAAGAAATTCACGCGAAGGTATTAGAGCTCGACTTAACAACAAACATCATTAGCTCAGATCAAAAAGTGATAGTTTATGGTAAAAATTTTATCATGTACGGCTCTGGACTAATTATAGATTTAAACACTACTCAGATGACATTAACAGAACATGAAAAGACCATTTTTGAAAAAAACAACAGTAAATTTACTTCTTCTTAGTTCGTTACTAGCAACAACAGTAACAATTGCAGAAGAAAAACCTGATTTCGAACAGGAAATTTTTATTTCTGCTCAACGCCAGGCTGGCGATTTAAAAAATAAAATTGCCACCTATAGTGGTGACGTCGTTATTAAACAAGGAACACTAATCATCAATGCCGATTCGGTTAAAGTTTATCAAGCTAAAGTTGATGAAGAAGTTTATATTGCCAAAGGGCAACCAGCCAAGTTTGAACAAAAACTAGCTGATGGCAGTAAAATAACTTTGCAAGCTGATGAAATTAAGTATGAACCCGCTATTCATTCTATTGTCATATCAGGTAATGCCTTATTGCAGCAGGCTGGTAGTGAAGTAAAAGGAAGTCAAATTACCTACAATACAGTTACTGAACAGTTGAATGCTATTGGTGATCAAAACGAGAAAACCTCGACCGTATTACAACCTAAGAAAAAGGTTAAGCCATAAAATATGACTGCGACTCTAATCGCCAATGGTTTGGCAAAATCTTATAAAAAACGTTTAGTCGTGAAAAATGTCAGCTTAACAGTTTCAGCAGGGCAAATTGTCGGGTTATTAGGCCCTAACGGTGCAGGAAAAACGACTTCTTTTTACATGATTGTTGGTTTAGTTCCCAATGATAGTGGCAGCATTATATTAAATAATGAAGATGTGACCTTAGCCCCTATGCATGAAAGAGCACGTAAAGGCATTGGTTATTTGCCACAAGAAGCGTCTATTTTCAGAAAGTTGACTGTCAGTGATAATATCATGGCAATATTGCAAATAAGAAAAGAACTCAGCGAAGTA
>JALJPB010000109.1 GCA_022969175.1 Colwellia sp.
ACTATGTCTATCGTATTATTCCTACCTTCTTGGGGCGGTATGATTAACGGAATTATGACCTTATCAGGCGCATGGCATAAATTGCGTTATGATCCTATTTTACGCTTCCTAATTGTTTCATTGTCTTTCTACGGTATGTCGACCTTTGAAGGCCCAATGATGGCAATAAAATCAGTAAATGCACTTTCTCATTATACTGACTGGACTGTTGGTCATGTTCACTCTGGTGCCTTAGGTTGGGTTGCTATGATTTCAATTGGCGCTATGTACCACTTAATTCCAATATTATTTAATCAAGGTCGAATGTACAGTACTCGTTTAATTAACATTCATTTTTGGTTACACACCGCGGGCCTTATCCTTTATATAGTTGCCATGTGGATTTCAGGTGTTATGCAAGGGTTAATGTGGCGTGCTGTTAATACTGACGGAACGTTAACTTATAGCTTTGTTGAAAGTTTAACCGCTTCATATCCCTTCTATATTATCCGTTTTGTCGGTGGTGTTTTAGTGGTTGCTGGCTTTGTTATCATGCTTTATAACATGATGAAAACTATCTATGCGAAAGACGGAAGTCTTGAGCCTATTAAAGCAATATAAGGAGCAAACCTATGAACAATAAACATGAAAAAATAGAAACTAATGTTGGTTTGTTTGTTATTTTTACTATTATGGCGATCAGTATTGGTGGTTTAGTAGAAATAACGCCTTTGTTTTTCCAAAAAGAAACACAAACACCGATTGATAATTTAAAACCTTATACCGCTTTGCAGATGGAAGGTCGCGATATTTATATTCGTGAAGGATGTCACGTATGTCATAGCCAAATGATTCGTCCATTTAGAGCTGAAACTGAGCGTTATGGTCACTACAGTGTTGCTGGCGAGCAAGTTTGGGAACATCCATTTTTATGGGGTTCTAAGCGTACGGGTCCAGATTTAGCACGTGTCGGTGGTCGTTATAGTGACGATTGGCATCGTGTGCATTTAATTGACCCACGTGCTGTTGTACCTGAGTCAAATATGCCCTCATTTAAATGGCTTGAAGAAAATACCCTTGATGGCGAGTTAACGGAAAAGAAACTGTCGACCTTTAACTTCTTAACCCGAAACCGAAGCCATAAAGATGAAAACGGTAAGGCGATCCCACTATATTCTGCTGAAGATTTAGCGGGTGCCAAAGAAGCGGTAAAAGGCAAGTCAGAAATGGATGCCCTTATCGCCTATTTACAATCTCTTGGACATGCACTGAAATAATGACTATGGATTACGGTACGCTTCGAGGGGCATTTGCCCTACTAATATTAGCACTTTTTATTATCATTGTTGCTTGGTCATATAGTAAAAAACGCACATCAAATTTTGATGAGGTGGCAAACTCTATTTTTGACGAAAGTGATATAAAAGATAATAAAGAAAAAATTAACAAGCAGGAGACTAATAATAATGTCTAGCTTCTGGAATATTTGGGTTTGGACACTTACCCTTGGCACTCTAGTAGGTTGTTTTTTACTACTACGATGGTGCTTAAAAGACTATACAGGTGTTAAAGAAGGTGAGTCTATGGGCCACTCTTTTGACGGCATTGAAGAGTTAAACAATCCTTTACCAAGATGGTGGAGTACGTTTTTCTTACTGACCATCATTTGGGCCTTTGGTTATCTAGCACTTTATGGTTTAGGTGGTTGGCCAGGTCTTTTAGGCTGGAAAAGCTCAAACCAAGGTATTATGAACATTGCTGAGTCAAAAGCTAAAACAGCTGAACATTTAAAAGAGGGTTCAAACGTTTTAGTACAATATGATCGTGAAGTGAGGGATGCTGATGCTAAATATGCACCTATCTTCGACGCTTATGCAGCACGTAGTATTGAAGACTTAGCCACTGATGAAGGTGCATTAAAAGTAGGTCAACGCCTGTTTTTACATAATTGTTCTCAGTGTCATGGCTCAGATGCACGTGGTACTACTGGTTTTCCTAACTTAACAGATAAAGATTGGTTATATGGTGGCTCACCCGAAACCATCAAAGAAACTATCTTAAACGGTCGTAAAGCTGTTGGCATGATGGCTTGGGCACCTGCTATTGGCGGTGAACAAGGCGTTAAAGAGGTTGCTGCTTATGTTATCAGCCTGAGTGGTCGTTCTGTTAGTCCTGAACTTGCCGAAGCGGGTAAAGCTAAATTTGGTTTATGTGCTGGCTGTCATGGCCAAGACGGAAAAGGTAGCTTAGCGATGGGAACACCTATGGGCGCACCTAACCTAACGGATCATATTTGGTTATATGGCGGTTCACAAAAAGCCATTGAAGAGTCTATCCGTAATGGTCGAGCAGGTGTTATGCCGCCTTGGAAAGACATTCTTGGTGAAGAGAAAGTTCATGTGATTAGTGCTTATGTTTATAGTCTTTCTCAAGAGAAATAGCTAAACACTGAAACACGATAAAAATAAAAAGGGCTTGTTAATTAACAAGCCCTTTTTTAATGCCTTATGAAGTCATCATTTCCGATTTAATCAGGAGTCTGGTCACTTAAAGTAAAGATCAGATGCCAACAAGAGTACTCAAGGAGGACGGTGTTATACTTCCCTACTGTTTAACACTTCTAATAAGGCTTCTACGGGATGTCGTGGTTTCAACCCCGCTAAACGTTTAACTTGGCTTCGACAAGAAAATCCTGTCGCTAAAACTTGTTCATCATTCAAGTTGGTTAACTTACCCTGCCAACTCATTTTAAATAAACTTTTCGAGTTTTCAAGATTAGATTTTTCATGGCCATAAGTTCCAGCCATACCGCAGCAGCCTAGAGGCACTTTTGTTAATGATAAACCAAAACTAGTAAAGATTTTAAGCCATTGATTTTCACTATCCACTAAAGCCGTTTTTTCAGTACAGTGAGCAAATAATTTATATTTCACGTTGTTCTTATTTATGTTATTTGTAACAAATAACTGGTTACTTTCAACTTCTTTAATCAGCCACTCATGGGCTAATATCACTTCAAAATCACCACGGTTATCGCCTAATACTTGTTTATATTCATCTCGATAACAAAGCACTAACGAAGCATCCATTCCTATCATCGGAATATTTAATTGCTGTAATTGATTTAAAAACTGTGCGGCTGATTTTGCCGTTCTGGCAAATCGTGATAAAAAACCTTTTACATGTTGTGCTTTACCATTGGGTTTAAAGGGCAACAAGATGGGAATTAAGCCTAACTTGTCAATTAATTCCATCATAGCTTGCACGGTTTTGGCATCATAAAAAGAGGTAAAGGGATCTTGAACTATTAGAACATATTGCTGACGTTGTTTATCTGTTAACGCTTGTAGTTTAGCTAAATCGAATGAGCAGAACCCTGCTTCTTTCACACTTTGTTTTAAAGTGGGTACGGACAATAATGGCGTATTTACATAGCCGATAGTTGCCGTTGAAAACTTATCATATATTTTAGTGCTTAATACGCTATTAACTACTTTAGGTGCTTTGGCTAACAATGGTGCTAACAATTCAACATTAGCCACTAAATGATCTTTTAAAGGCCTAGGATAGCGAGAATGATATAAGTTGATAAAGCGCGCTCTGAAGTCTGGCACGTCAACTTTAATAGGACATTGGCTTGCACAGGCTTTACAAGCTAAACAACCAGACATCGCCTCCATCACCTCATGAGAGAAGTCATCATTATTGGTTTTATCAAATTTGTGTTTTATCTTATTAATACTGCGTTCGATTAACGCTTTTACCGACCAACCATTAATATCATCTTCTAATGCTAAAACATCAACCCCTTGATTTTCTAATAATCGTAACCATTCACGCATTAACCCTGCTCTGCCTTTTGGCGAATGTCTGCGATCACGTGTCACTTTGCTCGATGGACACATTGGGCTATCAACATCATAGTTAAAACATAAACCGTTACCATTACAATCAAGGGCTGAACTAAAAGAGTCTTTGACTACCACGGGAATTTGTCGATCAAAATAGCCGCGTTTTTGATCGTCTACCGAGACTAACCGTTCACTAGAATCAATAGGTGTACAAATTTTTCCTGGATTCATTTTATTAAGCGGGTCAAATACCGCTTTTATTTTTCTTAACTCTGTAAAAAGTTGTTCGCCAAAAAATTCAGGCCCGTATTCTGACCGATAACCCCTTCCATGCTCGCCCCACATTAAACCGCCGTATTTAGCCGTTAAAGCAACCACTTTATCCGATAAAGTACGAAGCAGTTTCTCTTGTTCTTCATCGCACATATCAAGAGCAGGACGTACATGTAAAACCCCAGCATCAACATGGCCAAACATGCCATAATGTAAACCATAACTATCTAGTAATTGACGAAACTCGACAATAAAGTCAGCAAGTTTTTCTGGTGGAACCGCGGTATCTTCTGCAAAAGCTAATGGTTTTTGACTGCCCTCAGTGTTTCCCAGCAAACCGACCGCTTTTTTACGCATCGCATAAAGTTTACCGATACTGCCAAGATCAGAGGTGATTTGATAACCGATCACCCCTTTATCACTAGTTTCACTATCAATAATATCTTGATCAAGTTGTTTCGTTAACTCAGCGACTTGCTCTGCAAGTGCTTCAACACTTTCACCGTTATATTCAACAATGTTAATGCCATCCATAAATTTATTGGGCACATCGGTAATTAAATCACTTACCGAATGCCAAACAATATCTTTCTTGGCTAAATTCAATACTTTTGAATCTATGGTTTCAACTGAAGTTGCTTTCGCTGCGACTAAAGCTGGTGAATGACGCAGAGCAGAGTTAAAACTATTGTATTTGATATTAATTAAAGTTTTTGCTTTCGCTATTTTAGTTAAGTTCAGTTTTGCTTCACAGACAAAGGCTAACGAGCCTTCAGAGCCAGTAATTATCCGAGATAAATCAAATACGGACAGTGAATCATTAAAAACATGTTCTAAATCATAGCCGGTTAAAAATCGATTTAACCGAGGGAATTTGTCTAAAATCAGTGCGCGATTATCACGGCAAGCATTAAGCACTTGTTTAACGATTTTTCCATGGCTATTATTGTTTTGTGCCAATTCTTCTGCTGCTTCTATAGACATTGGTTGTGTAGATAACAGATCACCATTAACCAATACCGACTCTAAAGCTAAGACGTGATCAGACGTTTTACCATAAACCAACGAGCCCTGCCCTGATGCGTCGGTATTGATCATACCGCCAATAGTGGCTCTATTACTGGTAGATAAGTCAGGGGCAAAGAAAAAACCATGGGGACGTAAATAATCATTCAATTGATCTTTCACCACACCCGCTTCAACTCTCACCCAGTTTTCTTCGATATTAATCTCTAAAATACGGTTCATGTATTTTGATAAATCAACAATAATACCCGGCGTTAAACTTTGCCCATTTGTTCCGGTGCCACCACCTCGAGCGCTAAATTTAATGTCATTAAATTTTTCTTCAGAGCAGAGTATGCAAATAATTTGAATATCTTGCTTGGTTCTTGGATGTAAAACCAATTGCGGTAATTGCTGATAAACACTGTTATCCGTCGCAGCACTTAACCGAGCACCGTAACTGGTATTTATATCACCAGTAAAATGTTGTGACTTTAAAGATTGTGAAAATTCTTGATATAACTTGGAAACAAGAGCTTGGGGATCTAAGCGAGGCAACATAGTGGATAATTTTTTCAACAAGTTTTAGATGGCTAGCAGTATATCAGAGCCGATTTAAAAAGTGAGTAAAAAGTGAGTTAAAATGCTCAGAGCAATAAAAAAGCCTAAGAACATTTGCATATATTCAATGCAGTATCCTTAGGCTTTATACTCATGCACTGTCACATTGCATAAATATTTTCAGCGTATTTTTGGAGGTATTTAACTGTGTTGTTCTGCTAAATATAACCAAGTTGGTAATACAGTATCAGGATTTAGTGATACGCTATCTATGCCCTTCTCTACCAACCATGCAGCAAAGTCAGGGTGATCTGAAGGCCCTTGCCCACAAATGCCGACATATTTACCACGAGCTTTACAGGCTTTAATTGCCATTTCTAATAAGATTTTAATGGCTGGATCGCGTTCATCAAACAAATGAGCAATTAAACCTGAATCTCTGTCCAAACCTAAGGTAAGTTGAGTTAAATCATTTGAGCCAATTGAAAAGCCATCAAAGTAATCAAGAAATTGATCAGCCAATAAAGCATTTGATGGTAATTCACACATCATAATAATGCGTAAACCATTTTCTCCACGTTTTAGGCCATGCTCAGCTAAAATATCAATTACCGCTTCGGCTTCACCCACCGTACGTACAAATGGGATCATCACTTCAACGTTAGTTAAATCCATGTCGTTACGAACACGTTTTAATGCTTCACATTCAAGGGCAAAGCAGTCTCTGAAATCTTTAGAGATATAACGCGCCGCACCTCGATAACCTATCATCGGGTTTTCTTCATCAGGTTCATACTCTTCACCGCCAACTAAGTTAGCATATTCATTTGACTTAAAGTCTGACATACGAACAATGACTTTCTCAGGATAAAACGCAGCGGCCAGAGTTGAAATACCCTCAGTAAGTTTTGCAATATAGAATTCTACCGGGCTTTCGTAACCAGCAATAATATCAGTGATTTCATCTTTTATATCTGCCGATTGTTCATCGAAATTAAGCAAGGCTTTTGGATGAATACCAATCATTTTATTAATGATAAATTCAAGACGAGCTAAACCAATACCAGAATGAGGTAGACGGGCAAAAGCAAAAGCTCGGTCTGGGTTACCAACATTCATCATTATTTTAAGAGGTAAGTCTGGCATGTTATCAATTTCAGACTTAGTAACAGTAAAATCAAGTTCACCTTCATAAATAAAACCTGTATCCCCTTCTGCACACGATACGGTAATTTTATCACCCGCTTTAATTTTACTCGTTGCATCACCACAGCCAACAACAGCTGGAATACCCATCTCACGAGCAATAATAGCCGCATGACATGTTCTACCACCACGATTAGTAACAATTGCCGAAGCCCGTTTCATAATAGGCTCCCAGTCAGGGTCGGTCATGTCGGTAACAAGTACGTCGCCAGGCTTAATTTTATCCATTTCTGCGATTGATGATAAAACCTTTGCTTCGCCTGAGCCAATTTTCTGACCAATAGAACGACCTTCACAGACAATTTTTGCCGTTGTTTGTAATTGATATTGTTCCATTACATTTGCGCTTTCACGACTTCTTACCGTTTCAGGACGAGCTTGTACTATGTATAACTTGCCGTCTAAACCATCTTTTGCCCATTCAATATCCATTGGACATTTATAGTGCTTTTCAATGATTACCGCTTGTTTAGCAAGCTCTTGAACTTCTAGATCAGATAAAGAAAAACGATTAGAGTCTTGCTCTTCAATATCCACTATTTCAACTTGTTTACCATGTTCGCCACTGTCTGAATAAATCATCTTAATGGCTTTACTGCCGATATTTCGACGTACTACCGCTGGTTTACCTTTAGCAAGTGTTGGTTTATGAACGTAGAATTCATCTGGGTTAACAGCGCCTTGGACAACCATTTCACCTAAGCCAAACGATGATGTGATGAAAACAACATCTTCAAAACCAGACTCAGTATCAATAGAGAACATAACACCAGAGGCTGCAATATCACTTCGTACCATGCGTTGAATTCCCGCAGATAATGCGACACCACGATGATCATAACCTTGGTGAACACGGTAAGAAATAGCTCTGTCGTTAAAGAGTGAAGCAAATACATGTTTTATGGCAAGAAAAACAGCATCCATGCCACGAACATTTAAAAAGGTCTCTTGTTGACCAGCAAATGAGGCGTCAGGCATATCTTCTGCTGTTGCTGAAGATCTTACGGCAAAAGAAGCATCATCAACAAAACCAGCGGCCAACTTTTGGTAAGCAGCTTCAATAGCTGTTTGCATATCAGCTAAAAAAGGCGTATCGATAATCCATTGACGAATAGACTCACCAGCTGAAGCTAATGCAGAAAGGTCATCTACATCTAATTCATCAAGGAGTTTATAAATTTTATCATTCAGACCACTTTGTTCAAGAAACTCATTAAAAGCAAAAGAGGTCGTGGCAAAACCACCAGGAACTTGTACCCCGACATTTGCTAGGTTAGAAATCATTTCACCAAGTGATGCATTTTTACCGCCGACACGGTCAACATCACCCATTCCTAAGTTTTCATACCAAAGTACATAATCTTGCACAACAAAATCTCCAAAAAAGATAAAAAAGTGTGATACTTGCTCTTTTTATTTAATAAAATAGAGTAAGCTATTGTTGCATATTCTACACTGCCAAATAGCTAAACCAAAATAGTTATTAGTTAATAACAGAACATTAATTAGCTCATAGTTATAATAAAACGATCTTAGCACTTAAAAGTTTTCATCAAGGACAACAAATGCGCGCTGCTTTTTATATTTCTGACGGGACAGCAATTACTTCTGAAGTTTTTGGTCACGCCTTACTTTCATTATTTCCAACTGACTTTGAGCACTTCACCATTCCATTTGTTGAATGTGTAGAAAAGGCCAATGAAGTCAAAAAACAAATTAACCGAGAATCAAAACGCTCTGGTGAACCTGCGCTGGTATTTCATACTTTTGTTAATCATGAAATCAGAGAAATTATTGATAGCTGTGATGGTATTATTTATAACTTTTTGGAGCACTTTGTTTCACCACTGGAAAAACAGTTAGGTATTAAAGCAAAACCTAAAGCTCATCGTACTCATAGTATTCATGAAAATAGTTATGACTATCGTATTGATGCCGTTAATTATGCGCTGGCAAATGATGATGGCTCCAATGTCAGCAACTATGAACATGCCGATGTTATTCTTGTTGGTGTATCACGTTCGGGTAAAACACCCAGTTCATTATATCTTGCGCTGCAATACGGCATTAAAGCGGCTAATTACCCCTTTACTGATGATGATATGGATGAGCTAAAATTACCTGTTTTTTTAAAGAAGCATAAAAAGAAACTCTTTGGTTTAACCATTGATGCTCAACGTTTAATGGATATTCGTGATGGCAGAATGTCAAACAGCAAATATGCCTCGGCACGGCAATGTCGAATGGAAGTGAGAGAAGTTGAGAAGCTTTATAAAAAAGAGAAAATCCCATTTTTAAATACCACTAAATTTTCAGTGGAAGAAATTACCGCTAAAATATTGTCTGAGACAGGTTTACAGCGCTATAAATATTAATACTCATTAACTGGTGTCAGCTTTTATTGCCAACTTGTTAGCCCTTAGCACAAATTAGTTAGTCTAATTTTAATAAATCGGTTCACAATACTAGTGATATTCGCTATGTTACCGCCATATTTAAGAGCAGTATAAGTACAAATTACAAAATCTTTACTGCCGAAAACAAATTTGAAACAAACATGACCATTAAAACAGATGAATTTCGCACTACGCTCATTGAAAATTTAGTATCACCTGATGAACTTGCTAAAAAAATCCCTTTAAAAGAAGAAACTGCTAATTTTATTATTTCCAGCAGAAGAGAAATTGAGGCAATTATTAACGGTGAAGATAATCGTTTATTAGTTATTATTGGCCCTTGTTCAATTCATGACACTGAAGCTGCGATTGATTATGCCAAGCAACTTAAAATTCTTCACGACAAATACCGTGATCAATTATTAATCGTCATGAGAGTGTATTTTGAAAAACCTCGTACCACTGTTGGTTGGAAGGGGTTAATAAGCGATCCAGATCTTGATAAATCGTTTCATGTTGCTAAGGGCTTAAATTTAGCTCGACAACTATTGGTTGATATCAACGAAATGGGTCTTGCCGCTGGTACTGAGTTTTTAGATATGGTTACTGGTCAGTATATTTCTGATTTAATTAGTTGGGGTGCCATTGGCGCTAGAACAACAGAGAGCCAAGTTCACAGAGAGTTAGCTTCAGCATTATCATGCCCTGTTGGTTTTAAGAACGGTACTGATGGCAACGTTAAAATAGCTATTGATGCGATTAAAGCATCAAGTGTTCCTCATGTCCTTTACTCTCCGGACAAGAGTGGTCAAATGTGCATATATCAAACCCATGGAAATCCATTTGCCCATGTTATTTTACGTGGCGGTACCGAGCCAAACTATCACGTTGAAGATATCAAAAAAACAGAATACATTCTTGAGAAGTCATCTCTTGAACCGAGAATTATGGTTGATTGTAGCCATGGTAATAGTTATAAAGATCACAACAAACAAATTGATGTTGCTCAATCAATTGCCAAGCAAATAAATGAAGGCAATAAGTCTATTTTTGGCTTAATGATTGAAAGCTTTATTGTTCCTGGAAATCAAGCTGTTAAAAAAGATAGCCCATTAACTTATGGACAGAGTATTACTGATGCCTGTATCGACTTAGAAGTTAGTGAAAATATATTGGACTTGTTAGCCCAAGCAATTGGTACTCGCCAGAATTAAATTAAAAAACCGACAATATGCCATTCATAGTGTCGGTTTTTAAATAATACAACTGGGTTTATTATAGTTGCCTTGACTTCATTACTAAATTAGCTGATTAATCAAACCATCGCTAGCATCTTCAACTAAATCTAAAACATAGCGAAAGCCATTAGCACCACCGTAATACGGATCAGGCACTTCAGTTTCTTCATGATTTTGAGCAAAATCTAAAAACAAAGCAATCTTATATCTCAACTCTGGAGGGGCAACTTTATTTAGCTCATCAACATTATGCTGATCCATAGCTAAAACTAAATCGAAGTCGTCAAAATCACTACGAGTAACTTTACGAGCTTTAAGTCCCTTAAATGAATAACCGCGTTCTGTTGCCATTTTTTGTGCACGATGATCAGGCTTTTCACGAGCATGAGCCCCCACAGTACCTGCTGAATCTATCTTTAACGATAATCCTTGTTCCGCTGCTTTATGTTTAAACACAGCCTCTGCACTAGGCGAACGGCAAATATTGCCCATACAGACAAATAAAATACTATTTATATCCTTTAAACTCATATTATTAACCACTATCCTCAATTTAACCCATTTGCAAATTTTAGTCTTTTTATACTAAAAAACAAATTATTAATATAATTGTTTTGGCAGTATTAACACCTCTTTTGATTTACCTTTACCCATAGGTAAAGAACAAATAATATCCATTTATAGCTTTATTTCAATACTTTTGTTTGAAGAAATACACTATTTTTAAATAAATTAACTCTTAACATTAAAGGATTAGATTGAAATCATGAAATTAAATTTTTAAGAAATGACAACTTAGATCTTAAGCCAAATAATTAATAGTCGACTTCGTTGTTTTCACACAAGGCTACGTTGTAAAACCATTAATAGCTCAACAAAGAAAAAACTGGAGCTTGAAATAGGTTCATTTTGATCCCAACGTAAAAGTAAAAGCTAAATATTCATAAATAACGTTTTATCTATGAATACTTAGCTTTGATTATCAAAGTAGAATTAATCAATTGAAAAAAAACAGTTTTACACTTAAAGCATTATATATTCACCGTTAAAATGCTACTTTTCTATATTTATTCCGTAAGACTATCCCTAAAAATAATAATAACCATGAGAAAGCCCCGCCGCTACTACTACTTTCAGGGTCTGTTTGTTTAGCTATGGTGTCATTTGAGTAAACAGCAATACCACCAGGGTCATCAACATTACCATTAGCTGTGCCATCAGCATCATTAACACCGCCATCTTCAATGTATAAGCGTATACAAAGAGCGCCAACTGATAAACCCGCGGTATATAAATCACTATGAGGAGCAGGACAAACACCATTGACATCACTACTACTTGCTATACCGTTATTGGCATCAACAACAAAGTCTTGCCAATTGTTTTCATGGGTATATTTTCGGTAAACCGCATATTTAGGTAATTCATTTTGTAATGGTATTACCACATAAACAGAGCGCCCAAAAGGGTAAATATTATCAATTTCAAAATCAAAAAATTCATTTTGATGCTCCAATTCATCCTTTGGTACCAATAAGGTATCCAGTAGTTCTTGTTGTGACAACTGAACACCGTCTGAATAACTCAACCGAGCATACTTTCCTAAGTTCAAGTGTAATCCAGGTTCAGTTTCCATTAACTTAACTGTTGCGGCATTAACGTGTAAGGGCTGCAAATAAGGAATAGTTGAGTTATCGATAAATGCAGGCAAACCATCTTGATCTTCATCAAGATAACCTTCAGTTAAATCAACAATGCCATCTCTGTCGGTATCTGACCCGGTTAATCTAGGTTGTGAAGCTAAAACAGGAATAGCTATATATTTAGTTTGCGATAAATTATCATTATTATTGTCACTACCATCATCTGTTATGGTTACCGACAATGTCATCAAATTATGATTATTGTCTGGTAGTTCAACTTCTCCTGCTTGAATAAATAATGAATGTTGGTTGGCACTAATCTCTGCTGTTAAATATTCAGGGATATGCCACTCTATAACATGTGTATCTAATTGATTAGAATCATTAATAACTAATTGTATTTCAACTTCGCCGTCATCCTTTGCAATAGAAGATATTGAAATACCTTGTTGAATAATAGTAATTTCGGCTGTTGGCGTTACGTTATTTTCAGTTATGGTAATCACATGTTTAGCATTTATGCCAACATTAACACCTTGTTTGAATTCAATAATGAGTTCTTCATCATCTTCTTGAAAAAGATCATCAACAAGCGCTATATCAACAAAGCCATTCATCCCCGATTCAATGATAATGTTGTGGCTCGCAATTTGGTAGTCAGAGCCATCTGCACTGCCAGTTATTGTAACTGGCAAGGATAAAGGATAACTCGGCGCAAGACCTGATAACACCACAGATACCCGAGCAACGCCACCTTCAGCAACTACTTGTGAATGAGAAAAATTAACTAATGGATGTACATTGATAACTTGTTCATAATCGCCAATATTACCTGCTTCATCAATCGCTCGCCAAACAATAGGAATAAGTCCTGAAGGAATATTTTTCGGACCAAACTCAAAACCAACAGCCGTTAAACTACAGCAATTATCACCATCATGGCCATCACTGACACTCACTTGGGTTAATGATAAAAGTTCACTTAAATAAAGCTCGGTAAAAGTATGATCGGCAAAAAGATGAATTGCTTGAGGCGGTGTAATTACTGGCGGGTAATCATCTAATAATGGGTTAGAATTAGCAAAAGCTTCGTCAGCATTATTTACCCCATCAGCGTCGGTGTCTAACAAACCATCACTTGGATCAAGTGGATTAAAACCATGGGTTAGCTCAAAAGTATCACTCATGCCGTCGTTATCATCATCAAAATCAGCATTATTACCAATTAGATCGCCATCAGTATCGACTGTTTCATTTGGGTTTAATGGTAACTGATCAATGTAGTCATAAACACCATCACCGTCGTCGTCGTTATCTAATACATTACCCTGACCATCACCGTCTGTATCAGCACTTTCAACGGGATCTAAAGGAAAAGCGTCAAAGGTATCTAAAACACCATCGTTGTCATCGTCAGTGTCCTCGTTATCACCTATACCATCAAGATCATTATCAAATGCTTCAGATCTATTTAAGGGATACAAGTCATAGGCATCAAATACACCATCTCCATCATCATCATTATCAAGTTGATTGCCTATACCATCATTATCAGTATCTATACTTTCGGTAAAATCTAGAGGAAATGCATCTGATATATCAGCAATGCCATCACCATCGGCATCTAAATCAGGGCCATCACAAACACCGTCTCCGTCAGTATCGAGAAACTCAAGAGGATCAGTTTCACAGGCATCAAAATTGTTAGTAATACCATCGCCATCAATATCAACATCACTATTATCACCAATACCGTCGCCATCAGTATCAAGTGTTTCGGTATTATCAAGTGGAAATGCATCAACTGCATCAGCAAGGCCATCACCATCAGCGTCTAAATCCGGACCGTCACAAACACCGTCACCGTCAGTATCTAAGTGCTCTAGGGCATCTCTTATACAGGCATCTATATTATTAGTAAAACCGTCACCATCAAGGTCTGGATCAGAATTATCACCAATTCCATCGTTATCTAAATCATGAGTTTCATTCGCGTTTAATGGGAAAGCATCAATTCCATCGGTAAAGCCATCGTTGTCAT
>JALJPB010000011.1 GCA_022969175.1 Colwellia sp.
AGAAATTGGTGGTATTTTAGTTTACCCACTAAACCACAAAAAAGGCCAACGCTACCCACTGATTATGTCGGTACATGGCGGCCCCGAAAGCCATGATAAAAACGGCTGGTTAACAGCTTACTCTCGCCCTGGCCAACTTGGCGCAGCTAACGGCTACGCTGTTTTTTATCCAAACTATCGTGGTAGCACAGGTAAAGGTGTTGACTACTCTAAATTGGGCCAAAACGATTACGCGGGTAAAGAGTTTGATGACTTGGTTGATTTAAAAGATCACTTAGTAAAAATTGGCTTAGTTGACGAGAAAAGAGTGGGCATTACTGGTGGTTCATACGGCGGCTATGCTTCCGCTTGGGGCGCGACTAAATTATCAAAACACTTTGCCGCTAGTGTAATGTTTGTTGGTATTTCTAACCAACTGTCTAAGTTTGGTACTACTGATATTTCAAACGAAATGCACCTTGTTCATGCGCGCTCTTATCCATGGGACAAATGGCAGTGGTACCTTGAACGCAGCCCTATTTACTGGGTTGAACAATCAAAAACACCTTTATTGATTATGCATGGTAAAGAGGATCCTCGTGTTCACCCAGCACAATCGATGGAATTGTACCGCTACATGAAAGTACGTGGTAAAACCGTGCGTTTAGTATATTACCCCGGTGAAGGCCACGGTAACCGTAAAGCGGCGGCAAAGTATGATTACAGCTTGCGTTTAATGCGTTGGATGGACCATTACCTGAAAAATGATGGTAAAGAAATGCCAGCTCACGAGCTACCTCATGCGGCTAACTTAAAAGCACAAAAACAAACTGACGAATAATTTAATACTGATTCTCAGTTAGAATAACGCCAATAGGTAAAAGCAGCTTTTTAAAGCTGCTTTTTTATTATTAATTGAAATAAATAACCATATTTACTTACCTATGATACAAAACAGACACTAAGATTATTTCCTCGCTAAATAATATGCTGGGTAATATGAGGTTTGTTTCTATAAAGTAATTGACCATAAATGATTAGCTCTTAAACCTCCCTCCTACTACGAAAAACTTCATCTTTCATTGACATTGATCAATAAAGGTTTACAATTTTCAGAAATTACTGAAAATTCAATAAAGACTGAAACATGACTATTACACCAATGCAACAATCTCTCATTTCTCACTTTGGTGAAATGGGTTCTCGCTGGGGTTTAAACCGAACTTTAGGCCAAATGTATGCGGTAATTGTACTGACTGAAAATCCCTTAAATGCCGATCAAATTAGTGAAGCGCTATTAATATCACGTTCTAATGTCAGTATGGGCTTGAAAGAATTGAAGTCTTGGAACTTAATCAAACTTCAGCATATTCCTGGCGATCGAAAAGAATACTTTTCTGCTCCAAAAGATATCTGGGAAATCGCACGAACGTTAATCATAGAACGTAGAAAACGTGAATTAGACCCTACCTTAACTTCTTTTCGGGATGCCTTGTTGCAAGAGCCAGCCAATGAAAGCGATATATATACCCAACGTCGAGTCCAAGAGATGCATGATCTAATGGAAATGGTCACCATTTGGAGTATCGAATTACAAAATATGTCATCAGATAAAGTATCTACTTTACTAAAACTCGGATCGGGTATTAGCAAGATAATAGATGCCAAAGAAAAGTTTCTTAAAAAATAACAGTGGAGTGTTGTCCCTATGTTAGATCTTGTCGCGAGTCCTAACGATTTAAGCTTTATGCTTTCCCGAATTCAATTTGCCGTGAATATCAGTTTTCACATTCTTTTTCCTACTATTAATATCGCCCTTTGTTGGATGTTGTTGTTTTTCAAAATACGATATAACCAAACTCAAGACGAAACCTGGATGCGTATTTACCGCTTTTGGGTACGAATATTTGCTTTAAGCTTTGCCTTAGGCGTAGTTACTGGCATTACCATGTCTTTTCAATTTGGTACCAATTGGCCTGGATATATGGAAACCGTTGGTAATATTGCCGGGCCTCTCTTGGGTTATGAAGTGCTAACCGCCTTCTTCTTAGAAGCCTCCTTTTTATCTATTATGTTATTTGGACTCGGACGGGTATCAAACCGTGTACATACCATAGCAACAGGTTTAGTAACTTTTGGCACCAGTTTATCAGCTTTTTGGATCATAGCCTTAGATTCATGGATGCAGACTCCACAAGGCTTCGAGATGATTGATGGTGTTGCTTATGTAACTGATTGGATAGCAGTTATATTTAACCCTTCTATGCCCTATCGAGTTACGCATATGCTAATAGCATCAGGGTTAACAGCGTCCTTTTTTATGGCAGGTATCTCCGCCTATCGAATTTTCAAAGGTGATAATAAATCAACTGCGAAAGTAGCCCTGAGTTTTGCGGTAACCGTCGCTGCCCTTTTAATCCCCTTACAAATCTTTGTCGGTGATTTACATGGACTCAATACCTTAAAATATCAACCCGCCAAAGTTGCGGCAATGGAAGGTGCTTGGCATACCGAAAAAGGCTTACCTTTGGTTTTATTTGCACTACCTGATGAAAAAGAGCGAAAAAATCACTTTGAAATTGCCATACCTAATGTCGCCAGTTTTATTTTAACCCATGATTTAAATGGAGAAGTAAAAGGCTTAAATGAATTTATCGGTGAACACCCTCCCGTAGCACCTGTTTTTTTCAGTTTTCGCATCATGATTGGCGTCGGCATGTTAATGCTACTGACTTCATGGTTAGGCTGTTACTTCTTTGTCTATAAAAAACAATATCCTACTTGGTTATTGAAAGGCACCATTGTAATGACTTTTTCGGGTTGGGTAGCCACCCTAGCAGGCTGGTATGTAACTGAAATTGGTCGACAGCCATACTTGGTTAGTGGTTTATTAAGAACCAGAGATGCGGTGACTGCCACCCCGCCTGAACATATTGCAATATCCTTAGCGATTTATTCTATTGTTTATGCCTTTCTGCTCTTTGCCTACATTCGAACCTTGTTTGTTATGGCGCACAGAGCGATTAAATTAGAGCAACAAGATCTGAGCTTAAATGATATGCAAGATGACCAACTTTTAGCTGCTCCCCTTAACAACCTGACAAGGAAATAATCATGTTAATTCCCGAAAATGATTGGTTACCTGCTGTTTTTCTTGGCTTAATGGCATTTTCTTTTCTGGTTTACGCTATTTTGGATGGCTATGACTTAGGAGTTGGAGTGTTACTACCACGGGATAGTCAAGCCCATCGCGATACCATGATTTATTCTATTGGCCCCTTTTGGGATGCCAATGAAACCTGGTTAGTGATGGCTATTGGTTTATTACTGATTGCTTTTCCTAGTGCCCACTCCCTTATTTTACAAGCACTTTATTTACCGACCGCTTTAATGTTAGTCGGTTTAATTCTGCGCGGCGTATCATTTGATTTTAGGACTAAAGCTCCCAGTAAAGACAAAAGTAAATGGGACTTTGCTTTTAAATTTGGCTCGATATTGGCCACTCTGAGCCAAGGCTATATGTTAGGACGCTACGTTACGGGCTTCGAAGACTCATATTTTAGCTATAGTTTTTCGGTATTAGCCAGTATTTGTGTCACCGCTGGTTACAGCTTTATCGGTGCTGCTTGGTTGGTCATGAGAACAGAAGGAGAGCTACAAATTAGAGCTGCGCTCTGGGCTAAGTCTTGTAATATTTTGATGGCAATCGGTATTGTCGCAGTGTGCTTGACCAATTTAGTATTTAATCAAGCTATCATGGAGAAGTGGTTAAGCTTTCCACAAGTATTTGTCTTGATCCCCATCAGCTTCTTATTTGCTTTTTTATTCACCACCATTCATATCTACTTAACTAAGGTGCCGATGAAAGACGATATTGGTTGCTGGTACCCTTTTGCCTGTGCCACGGTAATTTTTATTCTTTGTTTTCTCGGTTTAGCCTATAGTTTTTATCCTTATATTGTCTGGCAAAAAATAACGATATGGGAGGCGGCTAGCGCACGTAATTCATTAATGTTTATATTTATCGGAGTGGTTGTGGTGCTACCCACCATTATTGGCTATACCATTTTTTCTTACCGGGTATTTTGGGGGAAAACAACAAAGCTTAATTATTAGTATCTGTGCCCCTTCGATATTAAATATTGGACTCAAAAGGCAATCTCGTATAATTATTTTTCCAAAATAGATATGCGAGATCCTCTCTGACTTATAATTAGAATAATTGTGTACTTCAATCTTACGATTTCCTTTCATTGACAATACTTTCAATTTTTAATGCTAGCTCTACATCAAGGTCGGTAACCTCTCCGTTTACATGACGGTATAAATCAATTATTACCACTTTATAAGAATTGAACCAGTCTGGATGATGGTTCATTGATTCAGCTTCAAAAGCAATACGTGTCATAAACCCGAATGCCTCTTTAAAATTTTTAAAGCTAAATTCTTTATGAAGTTTATTATTTTTTAATTGCCAACCAGGAAGTTTTATTAAAGCTTTGTTTATATCATCAATAGATAGGCTATTGGCAATGGGTTGCTTATTCATCTTATTGTTTACACATGTTGATCTATCAGAATTGAATTACCATCAGGGTCTTTAACAGAGAAGCTCGAAGGGCCACTTTCGCCGTTAATAGACTTTTGTATTATATCGACGCCTTGAGTCTCAAACTCTTTCAAAAGCTGACGAACATCAGTATACGACTCTAATGTTTGACAATCTTTATCCCAACCAGGATTGAAAGTCATGATATTCCCTGCAAACATTCCTTGAAATAAACCGATAGTATGGTCACCATTTTTGAGTATTAACCAATTTTGAGATTGATCGCCACCCACTATCTCGAAAGCCAATTTTTGATAAAAGACTTTCGACTCTTCGATATCACTAACCGATAAACTTACTGAAAATGCACCTAATTCCATTTTATACTCCATAATTTGATTACAACATTAACGCCTTGTTAACCGCTTGTATGGCGAATTATTAGTCCATGTACCTAAATTTTCGTTATTAAACCTGATTAACTTTATTCTCGTTATATTAAGTAATAGCAGGTCGACAGGTATTCGTCTAACGCTTGCATAAGCTGAAAATTATAGTTGGCAAAAATGTTTGATAAATGAAAAACAGCCAAGTGTAATTTTTACCGCTTTAAAGGCTTGTTAAGGCTTTTGTCGATACTGCTCGATAAATGCAATCACTTCATTTTGTAACAGTTGAATATCGGCGTATTCTGCGCCATGCCTTGATTTTTCTAACACAACTAATCTTTTGTCTGAATCAGGTGTGCTGATTGTAGCCAAGATATGTTGACCAACTTCAACGGGAGCAATTAAGTCATGCCGACCATATAAAAGCAAAGTTGGAATTTCAATCCGGTGAATTTTGTTTTCCATTGTATTGTTTGTAGCTACCCAGTGCATAAACTTACTTGCTGATATAGTTTTCTTGTTATTGGAAGAATATGCCCAACCGTTGAATGACGAAAATACGGAAGCCTTAACTGAAGTATATATTCTATCAAATATGCTTCCAGCCACCTTCATTTCAGCATGAATATATTGATAATGTAGTCCAAAATCAGTCAAGTCAGTTAAATCTTCACGACTTGAATAGAATTTAATTTTTTCTAAAAGGTTTACATCTTCACTATGACTTTTTTTATTTAAACTAGTTAACATTTTTTCACGCGAAATAGTAAATACCATTTGCTGAGCATGATTACCCTTATACCCTATATAGCCATTAATTTTATTTTGATTAGATTGCCATGAAGAAGAGGAAGATAAGTAGTTGGTTGCGACAAAATGCCCCCAACTTTGTCCAATTAAAAAGGTACTATTTATCGTATATCGATTATTAAGCTCATCAATTACTGCTGATAAATCATCGCCAAAATCGTTTGGAATACTATCATTAGGATCGGCATTACCTTCCGACAAACCTGATACACTCTGATCCCAATAAACAACTGCGTATTCTTTTTCCAATATTTTTATTGGCGACTTGTGTCCATATTGAGCGTTAGCAGGATTTACTTCCATGATGGACTCTAGCGTGCCACTACTTCCCGGCCCACCGTGATTAA
The DNA here is from genome assembly GCA_022969175.1 of Colwellia sp. Classification (GTDB taxonomy): domain Bacteria; phylum Pseudomonadota; class Gammaproteobacteria; order Enterobacterales; family Alteromonadaceae; genus JALJPB01. The sequence continues at coordinate 6,075 of JALJPB010000011.1, forward strand.
ATATAACAAAAACACCAGAGTCGATATTACCCTTAACCCAAACTGGCATCTTTGCGTTATTCCTTGTAACCCAAAACTCATTTTTATCTGGGAACCAAAGTACTGTTGATAAAAAAAATGACAATATTAGTAGGCATGCTATCAATAAATATTTGGTGAGCTTTCGCACTTTACTTTTATTCACTTATAACCCTCATAGAATGCAAATGATACCTGCTAACCCTAACAGCCTCACTAAGAGGCAAATAATAGTTGGTTAATAAGCAAGGCAAGAGCATAAACCAACGGTTGTTTGTCCTTTTGAATGCATTCTAGTGTTTACGGCTCTGATTTATCAATTGATTTTTTGTAACGAGAACAAAACCAAAACAATCAAAAGCTTAATAACAACAGACCTAAACCGTAACAAAAGTACCAATACTAATGAGATGTTCCATAAAAACATCCCTAATTGTTAACTAAACTCTGACTGATAATGCCTTCAAGCCTGCCAAATGTCTGGCCGCGAATTTTACGTCTTTTTACAATTTAACTGCGTTATTCAACTTTGCTTTCAGCTCCTCAGATAAATGGTTGTTAGCGAGTATCATAATTCCTTTAGGACCTAGATCTACCCACTTAATCAGATTTTCATCATTTCCTTTCGCTTCTTTGACTAACCACAAGGCAACAGTCAAGGCACCCCATTTTTTATTAAATGGTCCCATTGATAAACCTTTCATAAGAACATCCGCTTCATCATCTGTAGCATTTGTTAGTGAAACCATTCGTTCGACAAATACCGCTTCTAGTGACTTTAAAGTTTTTTCCGCATGTTCTGTAATATGGCCATTATCATCTTTCCACTTATTTGATATCGAACGAAAATGACCAAATCCCTCTTTATAAGAACCATTCAATGCACGTTCTACATGATTGGTTAATTCATAGGGATTTTGAATTTTCCAACGGTATTGTAGTAAGTGAGTATATTCATGGGCAAAAAAACGATCAATTCTATTTTTGTTTTTTACATCTTTTCCACTGCCATAGGACTTCACAAAAACACTTAAATTAAAAAACATTTTAGATGGATATTTTGTCGGATGGGCAAAAGCATCCATAAATCCTCTATTGCCAACTACGACATACAGCCTTCTTGGTATTTCGGTTGTCGCATACGGCACTGCAATCTGGTCTAATTGTGTTTCCCATATGCTTATTCTAGAGGCTATTAAATCTGCCCATTGCTGTTCTTTAATCGTCAGTTTTTTCTCGTTTTTCGAGCGTTTGTCTTTAGCCAGTAATTCACCATTCGAATCAAACTCGATCCAATCATCGGTTACGTAGCCAGATTTATTAACGCCATATTTCAAAGTAATTTTATTTTCTTCGGCTTTTGTACTGGAAGAGATTAAAACTAAAATTATTAATAACAATTGCATTGCTTTCATTCTAAATACCTTTTCGAACTAATCGATTTAAGTGTTGGTTACCAACACCCATTTAAGGGGCTGATAAATGCTTGCTAAAATTATGCAGCGAAGCCGAGCAAATTACAGAGTTCGTTTGAACGCCATGTTATCAGTACATTAACGCACTGCTGTGACAGTTATTTCAATTAACACATCACCTTCAAGATCTACGCCTAAACAAGCTCTTTGTGGCCAGTCCTGAGGATTGTCACCAAACCATTCACACCAGACAGAATCCATTAACGATTTAGAATTCATATCAGCAATATAGACTTGAGCTGAAACTATTCTAGTTTTATCGCTACCAAGCTCAACCAAATTATTTTGAATAGTATCTAGTGCTAATTTAGTTTGTGCTTTAATGTCCAAAGAAGTATCTGATGACGTAGCTACGGTCCACACTAGATCCCCGTATGCTGAAGATTTATTGCGTCCTTTATAGATGCCACATTTTCGTTCTATCACTGAATTATCCTGTACTGTTAACGTCCACTTAAGCGGAATTTTAGTTGGCTAAAATGTTGAACACAGTGAAAGTAGTCAACTGAATTTTTGCCGTTCAAATTTCTTTTATGATTTTGTCAGATACCACCAAGGGCTATTAGTTTAATTATATTCTGACAGTCTATTATTAACATACACCGCGGCTTCCCATATAAATGAATTATTTTTATAGCTCCTTTGCTCAAACTCTTTCCACTCTTTATTACTAATACCACGACTCCTTGCCGCAATATCATCCACATAATCAAGCCGCTCAAGTAGTTGCTTAACAAATTGTTTACCCAAACTATTTCTATCTACCCTTAAAATCAACTCATTCCAGAAATAGTTTGCATCATATGATTTTTTAAATAGTTTCTCTTTATCTCTTACTGTCTTTGGTAACACTCCGCCTTTGCCTATACGGTCATTTATTATTAACTCTGACCAACGAGCAGTTCCTTCGGTATACCATCGGTTTTTAAAATAAGTATATCCATTCTGGTACAAATGAAATAATTCATGTTCTACAGTATTACTGTTTAGATTTACTCCCCCTGAAATATCTATAGCAAGAACATTTACGGAAGCTTTACCAGCCACAGACCTATTAAACTTTGGAGTACCATCATAAGCGACTCCATTTTTAGGCCCTTTTTGATCATTAGAGAAGTCTAATACATTAACGTCAATATAATGAGCTCGACCTATATATCGATTACTTTTCAAAGGGTTCTTTAAGCCAACTTCGTATTTAAAGAATCTATTAGAATCCGTAAGTCTCTTACCTATGCTCTCAATGAAATCAGGCACCTTATTATGATTAAGATCAGTTCGACGATTTTTCGGTAGTTCATCAATTCCAGATAGAGAATAAAAAATTCTAAACTCTTCATATACAGCAACCTTCTCGAGAGTGCTTCTTCTTTTCTCCCACGATCCAGCATGTGCAAAACAAGAGAATATTGGAATAAGTAAAACTAGTAGTTTTGAGATATGCATTGCTAAATCCTTTTAGTACCTAACGCTTAACATAAGCGGAAAATGCAGTTGGCTATAATTTTTGAGGAACTAGAAAAGCCAACTAAATTTTGGCCGTTTGATGTTCTTATTAGTCATTTTTTCCAAATAACCATTTAATTGCGGACTCGAGTAATTCCGCACCATGTCGTAAGTTATGACCCTCTGTGCCAAATTCAAATTGATAGTCGTAATCCTTAAATTTTAATGCAGATTCCATCTGCTTATTTCCGAGCGCCCAATTGCCATACTTTGTATCTAAATCATTGGAGCCACTTTGAAAAAACATTCTGATTGGCTTGGGAGATTGATTTCGGATCAGATATGGGAACTTCCCACCACCTCGAATATCAACAAAACTACCGCAGTGACTTAGTACATTACCAAACAAATCGGGGCGAAACCATGCTATTGACCAAGCACAGATCCCTCCTGAACTGAACCCTACTGTTACTCGATTTTTTGGTTCTTGAGAAATGTTTAGGCCTTTCAATGCTTCTGGTAAAAGTTCGTTTATTAGAAAACGCGTATATTGGTCATTAACAGAGTCATACTCGATACTACGCTGAGTATCAGGATGATGTTCAGGTTTTATTGGGTTTTCAACGACACCTGGGTTGATAAAAACACAAATCGTAGGAGGGATTTTATTAGCAGCGACAAGCATATCAACTATTTGAGGAACCCTCATTGGCTTAGTTTCGTCAATATAGTAATAGCCATCTTGAAAAACCATTAAATTAGCTGGACTATTTTCATTATACTGTTCAGGGATATAAACCCAATATTCTCTATATGTTCCTTCATATATATGACTGTAAAAGGTGTTTTTAGTTAATTTATTTACCATCTTCGAAGACTACTCTTATATGCCTAACGCCGTTTTAAGTGGCTAATGACAGTTGGCTAGAATGTTAAGGCACGAACAAAAAGCCAACTGTAATTTGTCCTGCTTGAGTGGATTGTTATATCTCGGTGTTATTATTTGAAAACCATATTTTTATACCAATACACCATAAAATCAGATGAAACATGAAAACGACAAAAACCATTGAAACAAGTAACCCGTCGTTCATAATAATTCCTACTATCGGAAAAATAATATACAACCAAAGTACTCTAACCCGATACCACTTCAAGGGATCGTTTTTTCTACGGTAAGCAATTATTAACGACACTATTGCAATAATAACTATCAAGAAAAAAAACAGTGAGACTATCCCCAATCCACCAGCCATAATCATAGCAATTCCTTAGAGAGATATAACGCCGTTTTAAGCGGTTAACTGCAGTTGGCTAAAATAAGTGAGGCACGAACAAAAAGCCAACCGTAATTTGTCCGACTTGAAAACCCTCATCAGAAGTTTTACAGATACTCTTGAAACCAATCGACTAACTCTTTATTCACTTTAACTTTGTTTTTCATCAATCCATGATTATCATTTGGGTAAACTACAAGTTTATGAGGGATACTATTTTTTGTTAGCGCATCAGCTAGATCAATTGAGTTTTTAACAGATACACGTTTATCATCTTCACCGTGTAAAAGTAAAATGGGAATATTCGGTGATAATTCATTAACCCATTTTAATACTGAGCGCTTCTCTAATTCTGCTACCTTATTTTTATCATAATCAGGGATTCTCTTTGTATATACCTTTTCCATAGCTGGGCGAAAATTTAGCTCTTGTAACAAGTCAGTAGCACCAGCGATAGTTGCGATAGCTTTTATATTATTAGTTTGCTTTAAAGCTAAATGAGTTTGCATACCTCCTCGACTAGCACCGTACATGCCAATACGCTGTGCATCAACACCTTCAATACTTGGAATGTAATCCAATAACGCAATTACATCATTGACATCTTTTCCACCAAATTCATCGTGGACAGAAGAGTTTTTAGTAAACGTTCCACGGTATTGACTACCGATAATAACAAAGCCTTCATTAGCAATTGGAAATAAATTAAACATCATTGAACCGAAAACAACACCACCAAAATTACCATTACCACCACGGTTATAGATTAATATCGGTAATTTTTTTTCGTTTGTTTTAGGTTTAATAATGTACCCATACACATCATTGCCATCGACTTGATAGGTAAACGTATTACACGATAAGTTATTCTTATATTGATTAAACTTATCTTCTCCAAACATAGTGTCAAACCATGACAATTTTTTTAATAGATCTTTTTCTGATTTGCTTCTCTTTTTATATTTTTTCTCGATAAAACCACGCCATGAATCATAGCTTTCGAAGATTGAACTAAAGCAGTTTTTTTGATCTTTTATTCGCTCATCATTAATTAAATTTGATGCTTGAGCCATAAAAGGTGAAATAACTAAAGATAAGATTATAAGGTATTTGTTCACATGAACTCCATGTAGGTGGTTGATTAAACTTCTAACGCCGTTTTAAGCGACAATAAAATAGTTGGTTAAAAATAAGCGACGAAAGAGCAAAAGCCAACTATTTTTTGTCCTTATTGAATTTCTTATAACGCTCTCGGTGCCATAGGATGATTTGGATTTAATTGGAGCAAATCCCATAAGTTCCCGTAAAGATCTTCAAATACAGCAACCATCCCGTAGTCTTGCTCTTTTGGTTCTCTGATGAATTTTATGTCTTCAGATTTCATCCGATTATAATCTCGCCAAAAGTCATCTGTATTTAAAAAAAGGAAAACTCGACCACCTGTTTGATTTCCTACAAAATCAAATTGCTCAGGCTTAGATGCACGAGCTAACAATAATGTAACACCATTTGAGCCAGGCGGTGAAACCACTACCCAACGTTTATCTTGTTCGGGTTGATAAGTATCTTCAACAAGTTCAAATTTTAGTTTGTTTACATAAAAATCAATTGCCTCATCGTAATCTTTTACAACTATGGCAATGTGTACTATTGATTGTTTCAATCTACTTATCCTTTAAACATCATCCGATGCTGATTGAACTCAGCGGTATTACGCCCTAATAATGGGCAAATAAATTGTTGGCTAAAATGTTGAGAAAGAGCCTGCTGTTTTTAGTCCTGTTAATTTGCTTATAGTTTTACTGACTCCAAACTGGAACTCTGTAGTTACATATACAGGTATGCCTGCTTCATTAAACTCAGATTTAACGTATCGAATGTTTTTTAATGCCTTTAAGGCAAATTTATCCCATAGCCCTTTAGGTTTTGATTCTACAATAGTTGGTTCAAATATTTGCCCATTAGAATCAATTAAATACTTAAGCTTAACAAAACCTTCCGAATTCGGAGTTACAAGTTTACCTGTGTCGGTGGTAAATTTTTGTTGTGTAGGATGCCAGTATTTAATTAAATCATAATTTTCAATTTCAATAGGTGCTTGTGAAAGTGATTGCTTTAACGTCGAACTACATCCAAATAATAAAGTGGCTAGTAGAATAAGTACTACAATTCTCATACTGAGTCCTTGTAAAACATAATGACCAAATAATGGGCTGAAAAGAGTAGGCTAAAATGGAGCGAAGCGAACAGTCCGCTGTTTTTAGTCCTGTTAAATTGCTTAGAGCTACACTTAAATAGAACCAGACTCACATTGTCTTTTTCGTAAAAAATCGTCAAACAATAAGGGAGAGGTTAATTCAGAGGTTAAAACTTTTGAAACTCTCAAACCCGTATCTACTTCCTGTATCCAAATTGAAACTTTATCTTCAACTATTTTTCTGTTTAACATATAACTTTTACCAGAGTCTAAATTAACTTTAAAGTTAACAAATGCTTCTTTACGGCTTTTTAGAATATCACTTCTTGAAGTACTAGCCTTTACCCATAAATCATGTTCGCCACTCAAATATTGCTTGGGCTCACCCCATCCGGTCACTTTTTTATAACGACACATCAAGTAAACATATTCAAGGTTTGAAGTTTTATCCCTTTTAAAGTTTTCAAACCTAAAGTAATTTTCTTTAACCTCGGTTTTAATAGGTTGGACACTACAACTTAGTGCTGCGAGACTTAAAACCAGTACTAAAGCTAATTTTAAAATTTTCATATCTAATTCCTTTTGATAGTATAAATTTAACTAGACCACATACTGTAGCCCTAACGCCACGTTAAGCGGACAAAAATAGTTGGTTAAAATAAGCGACGAAGGAGCAAAAACCAACTATTTTTTGTCCTGATTTAATCACTCGTTATACGTTTGTACAACTGCCTCTCTCTAACTTGCCAACACCTTTTAGATCGATGACTGCAATCGTAAGTTCACTAAGAACAACATATACATTTGCCAAAATAACTGGCCCTTCGCATACATCAACGGCCAATAACACGCTTTCCACTTTTCGCTTCTTCAGTTGATTTAGCAAAGACGTTGAATCAAGCTCTTTATCGTTACCATCCAAAGCATAACATGATTCATTTACAAAAATTGTAATTTGACCTTCAGCTAAAGTAACACCTGAAAAGCGAATAGAATTAGAATAAAACACTTTAACATTCTGGCTCCAAACTTTGATAGATAGTTTATAACTCGTTAAATAGTCTTCATCAAACTCAACTGTTGAAAGATCAGAACTAGGTATATAAGCCTTTTTAAGAGTAATTCTCTACCGGTCGTAGTTTCACTTGGTAAATTGCATTTAGAATTATTAACTAGGCGGCCATTGTTATGTTTGACCAAATAAAATATTACTTTTAATGGAAGTCCTAGTCGATTTTTATAAAAGTTACTCTTTATAAATCATCCATTATTTTAGACAAATATTTAATTGAAATACTGTGTCTTTCTTCTGGCAACTTCAGCCCTACAACATTATTAAATTCATTAAAATTAGCCAACAAGTCTACACTTTGCTTAGGCAACACTATTTTGTCGTCTGGGCCGTAAGTTATGATAAAGGGTTTGTTATGAAGTATTTTTCGCTGACTAAAGTACTTTTTAACCGTATTATCACTACAGTTCGCCCATTCACCAAGTCCCCACATTTCGGGCCTTTCTTCGAGCTTACAATAATCGTGCGGTCCATTTAATGAAATAAACGCGGTAAAATTTTTATGCAAATCTTCAGAAGTTGTAATATCAGTAACCAATAATCCACCAAAACTTCCGCCAAAGGCTATTATTTTACTTGGCGATAGCTGCTGTCTATGCAAAGTATTTTTGAGTGATTCAACAACATCTAAAGCCACACGACTTTGATAGCCCTCTCTATTTGGGGTAATTAAATTTTTACCAAAACCTGTTGAATTACGATAATTGACTCTTAATACATTGTAGCCAGCCGCGAGAAATTCTTGGCTAAATGCTTCAAGCGCTAACTTGTCTCTTAAATGTGGGCCTCCATGAATTTCAACCATCAAGGGCGCTTGTTTAAATAATTCATTTTTCGTGTAGGAAAAGTAACTCAGAATATTACCGCCATCAGATGTAGTACTCCATACAGGGACGGTTTCATACTCTATGGGTGAATCATTATTGGCAATCAGTGTTGATATATTGGCTTGCAAGTCTGCAAGGTAGGCACGCTTATGGCTTAAGCCGACAATTTCATAAATAACTTTCGAGCCATTATCAGCAATCGACAAAATATTAATATCAAACAAACCTTCTTTTGGCGTTTGCTGGCTAATCAAAATTGCTAAGCCTTTCCCCAGCGGAGTAAGTGGCACAAAACAATTAGCTTCACGGTAAATTTCAATATCTAATAGCTCTCCACGACGGGTATAAATTGGTCGTGAAATATTAAACTTAGCTTCATGATATAACAGGCGGTGAGAATCGCTATTTAGATCAAACTCATAGAGTGCGCTGGTATTATGCTTTTCATTGCTGATATACCAAACTTTGTTCTGTGAGTTGGTAATCGATTTTTCAGCAAAAGTCAGAAAAAGTGCAAAGTTATCGACGTTTAATTTAAAATTTGGCAGTGTTCTCGCCAACGGTAAAAATTTTTGTGACCATATTGAATGTTCTAAAACATTAACAGACAAGGTTTTGTCAGTGGCTGAATATAATAAATTAAGCACTGGCATACCATAGGGATCATTAATCCACTTTAACGCCTTAACATCATTACCTGTCATTTTTTCAAAAACGATTTTTTTGTTGGAGACCACAATTTGACGCTCACCTTGGTCATCGTATTGGTAATTTTTCCCTCCCGTTAAAACGTACTTAGTGTTATCCAATGCAGCTATTTCTATAACAGGAATAATACCAAGATTTGACATCAATCCATCGATCACAGGAACATTGCTACTAGCCACCCAACTCCAATTATTATCTATTTGTGTGGTGACAAAATTCGGTTTCAAGTTAGAAATAGGTGTTCCTTGCGGCAACAAATCAACTTGATATTGAGTAACACCCCACATTTGTATTAAGTTATTTGCAAGATAAAGTGCCTTACCATCCAAAGACCAAGCAACCTTCTCGCTGTTAGAACTCAATCTGGCAAGTCGGCCGAAACCTTTAGTTGTAAAAACTTCACCACCAAACTTACTGGGTCTAGGGTTAGACATGGGATATGCACTCTCAGAGCCATTGGTATCTTTACATTGCCGATATACCAGCTCGCCATCGGGTGAAAGCGCATACTTTCCTTCGATACACTGGGCATTATTAACAGTGGTACTTGCATTTACTTGATTGCTGGAAAACCAAAAATTGAAGGTCAGTAAAACAAATATAAATTTGAGCATAGTTGTGGAATATAACCTGTCTATAATTAATTTATGATAGAACTCAATAGGCTGTTAGTACCAATAAAAAGGCGACTATATTGCAATAGTCGCCTTTAAAGTTCAGTTACTTGTTTGACTACTTAATTATGCTAAAAAAGCTTAAAAGTCATAACGAGCGGTAAACAAGAACGAACGAGGTGCTTGATAACTTTGGGCATTACCATAGTTAGGGCTTTTTGTCCCGATAGTAGAATCAAACTCAACCATGTCGTTGTAAGTTGTTGGTGTATCATCATCAAGTAAGTTAAATACTTTCGCTGATAATTGAATACGGCCATCACCGACATCAATGCTGTAGTTAGCACTCATGTCTAAACTCATGATCCAATCACCATGGCCACCGGCACCACGAGGAGATGGTTGTCCATCAACATAAAAGTTTTGTCTGTCCCAGTCATCACACCAAGTAATGTTTTTGTCTGGTGCACATGAGTCAACATCTGTTGGATGGTAACCTAATATGTTACGAGCACGACCTTCTTGGGCTAAAAATACTAAACCAACATTAAAGTCGTCAGTAAATTCATAGTTACCAAATACTTTCACTTTATGAGGAATGTCATTTGAAGTATTACCGTAAGAGTGATCAGTAAATTCTGGGCTATCGAATGAACCCGACCAACCTGGATCGGCTTGAGAATGTACACCACTCACTAAACCTTCAGTATTACCTTCAGAGCGAGAGTAGGTATACGATGCTTGTAAAGTAGAGTTTTCTGAAGGTTTTCCTTCAAGGGTAAACTCAAGTGCTTGATACGTTCTTTCCGCTTTTGGTAAACCAATATACTCTGGAGACCAAGTAACACCTTCACCATCGCTGATAACACCATCACCATTTTGGTCATAAGCTAAACGCACTGGTGAGCCTGGGTTAATAACAATACCTACCCAAGAGCTGCTAATATCCCAATTAGGATCAAGCTTTGCAGCTTCTTCTGGGTTTTCATCCATCCACTTGGTTAGTGTGTACTTCATGTTGGTATCTTCAATCGAAGAAATTAAGTCTTGATACAAGTAACGTGCACCAATAATCCAATTATCGTTCAACTCATGAGTAACAGAAACAGAGATTTCATCACTGTACATAGGGTCAATATCAGCATCTACTAACGTTGTATAGGGCTGAGTAAATGTACCATCGCCAAAGTCACGTAATAACATTGACTCTGAATTGGTTGGTAGGCCATCAGCACCAATTTCATCAAATGTTGCGTAATCGTATTGGTTAGTTTCACCTAACGTCATACGAACACTAGTATTTGGCGAAATAGGCATGAAGTAACGACCATAGTTGATCGATAACTTTGTTACGCCGTCACCATTAATATCCCAAATAGCACCTAAACGTGGCGCCCATTGGTTAGACATATCAGCATATTTGTCACCTTCACCGGTGTAAGAGTCAAATGATGAATTACGTAAACCAATGTTTAAAGTAACTTCGTCAGTAACATTCCAAGTATCTTGGATGTAAAAAGCATAGTTATTAGACTCTGCAGTACCAACACGATCGTACTGACGAGCTTTGGTATATTCATCACCCACACCAATCGAAGTTACCGGGCCTTGACCAAGGTCTTCACGATGACCATTGATCCAATTAAGTGTACCTGAAGTCATAATGCGGTATTCATAACTTTTACCGTCACCGGCATAAACGATATTATCAGAGGTTTCTACCGTTTCTTGGCTATAACCAAAACGAACCGTATGATCGCCAAGTTCCCAATCTAAATCAACTCGAAACTGTGTACGTTTATCATCTTGCTGGTTGTATCTGTAGTTACCAACCCAATCACCTATTTTATCCCAGCCCCAATCATCACGACGATCCCAAACTCTTGATTGGTCTGGTGTCGGGTTAATTGATGCTGAATTTTGCTCAGTCACACCGTATACTGCACTTACGGTGATCTCATCAGTTATAATGCCTGAGTAGTTAACTGACCATAAAGAGCCGCCCCAGCTAGATTTATCTGGATCACTAAACTCGCCATGTTTACCGGTATCGTAATCATAATCATTGTTTTCATAACGAGACTGTTCCCACTCATTATTTAAAGCAGTAAAACCTAAGCTGTGTTCATCAGTAATGTACCAATCAAGCTTACCTAACCAATAATCTGCTTCTCTAGTTTTACGGGTAAACTTGCTATCCGCATTAGCGTATTCGCTGGTAGCAGATTGAGGATTGAAAACACCATAGAAAAACAAAGTATCTTGAATAATTGCGCCACTCGCATAAATGTTATAACGCGTTCTTTCATATGAGTCTTCTTTGTTATTAGTTAATAACTTACCCGACTCAAAGGTATAACTGCCATCATCATTACTTATAACGTTGTAGCCATAAGTATCAGGCGATTGAGAGCTGATGCTTTGAGGAATATAATCAACACTTACACCAAATTTAAAGTCATTATCACCTGACTTAGTCACTAAATCAGTAACACCACCAATAAATTGGCCATATTCTGCTGAAACACCACCACTAACAATATTCGTTTGAGCAATAGCTTCCCAAGGGAAAGAAATATTACCTAAACCTTTACGAATATCAGTAATATTTAAACCATTTAAGAAGTAACCATTTTCTGCCACTGATGAACCGTTGAACGATGCACCACGACCATAATCACCATCTGGATCAGCCGCTAGAGAAGTACCCGGAGCAAGAAGTGCTACAGAGGTCAAGTTTTGACCAACTGGCAACCTAGCTAAATCTTCGGCTGTTAATACCAATTGTGTCGTTGAGTTCTCAAAATCAATCATTTGAATGTTTGAACCCGTAACACTAATGCGCTCAATGCCTTCTTCAAACATTGAAACATTGAATGATGATTTAGTACCGGCTTTAACTTCAATTTCTTGCTCTGAAATTGGTTCAAAGCCATTTTTAACTAAGCGTATAGTGTATTTACCAATAGGTAGGGCTTTTAAATTAAAGTTACCATTTTTGTCGGTAACGGTAGAGCGCACTATACCTTTTGAATTATGCTTTATTTCAACTTGTACGTTGGCAAGTCTAGTACCTGCATCAACAACTATTTGTCCGGCAATGCTGCCGTTAATTTTATCCGAAGCAAAAGCCGCAGGCATTGACAACATTAACGCGGTACCAACAGCAAGAGCTGCTAGTGTTTTTTGTGGTTTAAAACCACTTTTAATTATATGAGACATTTTTCAACCTTATAGTTTTTTAGTGTTTCTATGAATAGCTAACCAAGAAAATCAAAAACTTAAAAAACAACAAATGAAGGTTGATACATTTTATATTTCAATCAACTCTAGTTAGCTGCTCTAATGTAAGGGTCTAATGCTTGAAATCACTACCTACGCTTCCTTTAAAAAGCTGATGTTAGCTGATGTTTACATTAATACAGACAAAATCAACACCGATAAAACCAACACAAAACCCTTTAATATCAAAGCCAAACCAACATTAAATATTGTATAACTTATCCATTGCTGTATTTTGCATATTTGCATAAAATAAAATCCATACTATAGAGAAAATACCTAGCATTGATAAAGTATTGACTAGTTATTCGGTGAAATCGTTTATAAATTCAACTAACAAACAAAAAACTGGCGACAAAAGTAATGCAGGTTATGTTTTTAAACCTAAAAAAAAACCGCTCAAATGAGCGGTAAAAAAAACAAAGTCTCTCATGAGAGAGAAAAATTCAAGTGAAATATTTGCACAATTACAAGTTGTACGCCTATTTCTGGGTCACACATAACGCCCTTGGTTCATAACCTTTAAAATATACTTACTCAATGATTTAACACCAGTAAAGAATACGTTCAGTGACTACGGACATCCATATCTTCATCCAGTAGCTTAATAAAACATACTCTGCATATTTACCGTTTATTAAGTTTTAGATATTCCTCTTGGTAAAAGGATTAAAAACTGCCTTTATCCAAGTCAACGTTATAAACCAATTGCGTTACTTATTAAGCTGGAATTTGTCAAAAAAGCCAAATGATGAAAGCTGATGAAAGCTTAGATTCGCTGATGATCGGCAGAGTAAAGTGCTATAAAAACCAACCACGCCTACAGGAATGAAGTATCAACAAGGCTGGCCTCTAATTAAAGGGATAGACAATTAAAAACTAAACCATATAAATGCGGCATCCATCACTGAATTATTAGTAAGTAAAACCACCACAGCATTATTTATTTGTTGATTTTGTGCTATTTGACGACAAAACCAATAACCTATTTGCCTCTTTCCCGATAATTTGTTTATGGTAAAAAGATTCAAAATCCTGCTTTGATAAGTTTTTTAGCTGTTCGCTTATTCTCTCATCCTGATCAAAGTTTACATAGCCATTGTAAAGCTGATTCGCTAACGCAGTGGTGTGCTTTTTAAGTGAAAACTCTGGCATATTAATTTTTTTAATGGCATTGCTGATATTTTCTTTAAATTGAGCATCAGACATTGCCGCTAGTTCGGTTGCATAATAGTGCAAAAAGTCATTACTGGCATTTTGTAGTTGCGTTGATTCTGCCGTTGATGATTGAACAATCATGCCTATATTGGCATTTTTATTGATCGATAAGTTATACATATTAACAAAGTAGCCAAGATTATGTTTATCGCGTATATCACCATAATATTTTTTTCGCATAAGAAAGTTACTCAAATAAAACAGTGCTTGTGAGTCAATTTCATTGCGACTGCCTTGAATAACATAACCCATGCCCTTGTCGGAATGAGTGGTAGTTATGTTATAAATAACAATTTTTTCAATAGGTAATGTGGGCACTGCGGTAAAGTCGGTAATTTTACCTGATGCCAGTTGGCCACTATAACGTTCAACTAATGCGGTAGCGAAAAGAGTTAAAGAAGGCTCATTTATTTGACCGGCAACTATTCCCTGAATCTCATAGGAAGGTGTTTTTTGGCCATCAGTACCAAGCAATACTAAAAAGTCTTGAAACGAGAGTGCTGCTAATTTTTGTAAAGCCTTGTCATTGCTATAATCTATCGCTGAGGACGCTTGATAGAGTGCATCTTTTATTTGGGTGCGTACCGCAGTATCTTTATAATTTGATAATTCATATATTAGTTTTTCTTTCGCCGACAAATATTCTTGTTTGGTTATTTTTGTCTTAAAAAACTCAGAAAAAACATCGTTGAAATAGTCAAATAACGGCCCACTAAAGCCTGTCGCGGTAATTTTATAACCATACAGTGTATGTATTACCCTAGATTCTATTCCTGCAATATAGGCAAAATTTTCTTTATCGCTCAGCCTAGCGTTAGCAATATCGCTGTAGAGCTCTCGAGCTAATTGCTGTTGAGATAATTTTTCGACTCCCTCGGTTACTTCTCCACTTTGTTGGCTAAACAATCTAAAAACAGCACTTGTTTTGGGTGCCTTAAAAATATTAGTTTGTTGTGACCAAAGGGTAATTCCTGCTAAGTTAACCAATTTAATCGGCTTTGCTTGCGGCTCTTTAGTTTTAAATGTTGTCTTTGAATCAATATAAGGGTTTTTATCAGGAAATCCCATGGATTTATCAGC
Source organism: Colwellia sp. (assembly GCA_022969175.1). Taxonomy (GTDB): domain Bacteria; phylum Pseudomonadota; class Gammaproteobacteria; order Enterobacterales; family Alteromonadaceae; genus JALJPB01. Next base: position 21,289 of record JALJPB010000011.1, read on the forward strand.
AATAGTATTAGCCCAACGTTTTAATAAGGAAGGCTTGTAAGGCGTTATTTGGTAACTGGTTTGATAGAAGGGATCTACTTGATCAGTACTCACACTATGGTGGCTAATGAATACTTGCATGTTTTCAGGGACGATGTGACTAAGGTACTCAGATACATTTTTCTGAAAATCTACCGAACTTAACGCTAGAGTACCATGATTCAACCATTGCTCTTTGGGGTAAATAAACATGTCATAGTTAATAACCTCACTAATCCAATCTCCGGGCTCTTGCTCTAAGGGAAAATCAAACGCTCTTTGTGCCAGAATTTTATCCTGGTCAAAAAGATAACTTGGCCATGGCTGAGCTTTCAATAAATGAATATATGAAAAAATAGCCTGTAAAACAGCATCGGTATTGGCAAAGCCTTTAGCGGTTAACGGTAGGTAAATATCGAGCATACCGTAATCTCTATCACCCTGTTCAATCACCTGAATTCTTTCAATTAATCCTTGTGCTGTTAAATAGTGATGTAAAGAGCCTTTAGCTTGATCTACTAACAGTTGCTCTATAATTCTTCTGACTTGAACACTGGCAAGTGCAGACTTGGCAGGCACTTCAAAACGTACGTCCATAGAAGGGGCATCAGATTGAGTTTTAACGGTAATTTTACTACCTAACTGTGTTTTCAAATGAAGAGGAGCAACAAATAATTTACCTTTCAAAAGACTAGGTTTAATAGCTGATAAATATTTTTTAGCCAAGACCTTTAACTGGTCAATCGGTTTATCCGAATAGATCACCCACTTCATGTTTTGAGCACCATAATATTGACCAAAGTAATGGGCTAATTCTTTTTGAAGCAATGAGATATTTGAACCTAACGAGACTTTATTACCGGTATGAAATTTACTAAAAGTATGCTGTTGATGACTTACCTGTTTCATCACTGACAATATTCCTCGCCAGTCACTTTTTCGACCATGAAACTCATTATCAACAGCGATTAACGCACTTTCAATGCTCTGCTTTTCCATTGACGGATTAACAATTAAATCAGTTAGCCGACTTAAGCCTTCATCCAAAGCATTGGTATTTATTTGGAAGTGATAACGAGTTACATCACTAAAAGTAGAGCCATTAGACCAGCCATTATTCTCTTTAATGAAAGTATCAAAGCCCGTTTTTTCTGGATATTTTTTACTGCCTAAAAATACCGCATGTTCTAACAAATGAGGTAAACCTAAAAAGTTTTTAGGTGCGCTACGGTAACCTACGTCAACCATTAACGATACTGCTGCTACCTTAGCGCTAGGATCTGAAATAACCAATACTTCTAATTGGTTGGCTAAAGTAAAACTGTGGTAGCTGTTGGTGTCGTATTCACTTTGAATAATCTCATCGCTTGCCAATATCTTCAGCGAAAATGATAACGTTAAGATCAAACCAAGTAATAAGTATTGTGGTGGTTGTTTGTAGCCGATGATATGCATAAATTCCTTTTTATTTCAGTATTAGCTATTGGCGAAGTAGATTATATTTTTTGATCATGAATAACAAGAAGTAACCTCTATGCTTTGAGGGAACTGTGTCTTTTAAAATTGAATGATAAGTCAATAGAATGGCGTCGCTATAACTTACGCGCGCTTAAGAAGTTCATTGATGTTGAAATATTCTATCTTAAAGAAGTTAAAAATAAAAAAATCAGTTTACGCGATTGCCATTAATCACCTGAGGTAATAAAGCTTTATAAATCCAATACAAACAAAGGCTGTCTAGTTTTAATTTTTTGGTAAAGTGTTTCGCGGTCATTTATCATCATTTGATAAACTGACTCAGGGACAAAAGTATCTTTTATTGTATTGTACGACCACAAAATTAGCTCAATCAACACCGGGAAAAGCGCTAGCCCCTGATCGGTTAATTGGTAGATATTTTTTTTACCGTGTGTCGGATGAGGTAATTTAGTAATTATTTCGCATTGCAGAAGGCGTTCCAGCCGATCAGTTAAGATGTTGGTAGAAATACCTTCTCCTGAATGAACAAAGTGACCAAACTCATTCCGATTAGTAAACATAAGATCACGAATAATTAATAACGTCCAACGATCCCCCACTAAATCTAAGCCATTGGCTAAAGCACAGGTCGAACGCGCTTCATCTCGGCACGATTTAATTTTAGTTTTATTGGCTACAGTATTATTCATTTGTCTATGATAAAAAATATGCTTGCAAAACACAAGTAACTTGTAATAGAGTAATAGTTACTTGCAAAACACAAGTAACTATTACTCTATTACAAGGATTGAAGATGCAAATTTATAGTTTTCCCACATTTAATTTAACCAAAATATTATTAACGGCCGAAGAAACTGGCGAACCTTATACTCTTAATTTATTAGATCTTACCCAAGGCGAGCATAAAAGTGAGCCGCATGTTGCAAGACATCCTTTAGGAAAAGTACCTGCCGTTGAAGTTGATGGTAAGAATTATTTTGAAAGTAATGCTATTTGCCGATTTATTGCTGAGCGAAATGACTATAAGTTATATGGCAACTCACCAGAGCAACGAGCTTTAATCAACCAATGGGCTGACATGGCGACATTACATATTGGTAAATGGCTGACAGTGATGTTTTATGAACGAAAAATTAAGCCGGTATTTTTTAGCGGTGAAACTGATCTTAGTGCTGTTGAAGAAGCTGAAACATTTCTAGCACAACAACTGCCACCCTTCGAAAATCAATTAAAGCAAACTGAATTTATTGCTGGTGATGCCTATTCTATTGCCGATATTATCGCCTTCAGCTATTTCAGTACAGCTGCCCATAGCGGTGTAGATTTATCAAGTTACCCTAAAATTAGTCAATGGCTTGAGAATATTAAAGCAAGACCCTCTTACGCCAAAGCAATGTCACATCTGCCGGGTAACGACATTTTCGCCCTACTTAATCAACAGTAAACTTTTCAATAATTGTAAAGAAGGATATTTTTAATGGTTATGTATTATTGCTTAGCGATCGCTATGTTTATCCCTATTGCTCTATCATTAGGGACGGCTCCCTTTAGAATTAAACAATTCTCTGTGCCAAATTTTAATGAGCCTAGGGCACAAGCAGACCAGCTATCTGGCGCAGGCGGTAGAATGGTCGCTGCCCAAAAAAATGCATGGGAAGCCTTATTGTTGTTTACCGTAACTTTGTTTATCTCCTATGCAAACAACGTCAATGCGGATCAAATCGCCTTAGCCTGTATCATTTTTATTATTGCCCGTATTAGCCATGCTGTTTTGTATGTTTTAGGTTGGGGTATCATGCGATTCTTAGCGTTTTTAGTGGCAGTAAGTGCGCTGGTTTCGATTATTACCCAAGCTATTTTTTAATTGCCCAATTAAGTACTTAGTGTAAATACTGCTAAGAATTGATGCTAAATGGCCACTTGTTTTACTTCCACAAGTGGCCATTTACATTACTCACCTTGATAACGGATGAATGAATCATCGCGGAACAAGTTAACCTAGTTTTTCTAAATTTTTATCTCGTAGCCCAACAAGTAACAGCTCACCACCGTTACCAACACGAAATTCACCATATTGAGCGCCTTCAAATATCTTTCTACTACCTTCTTCAAAAAAGAAAGCATTGGTGGCAAACTTTATCCGTCCTTTACGCAAGCGAAACTGCAATACCTGGGCTTCCTTCATTAAACTATCTGAATCAACATTAACAAAAGTGGCAACATTTTTGGCATCTAAGTGAACATTTACTAGGCCATCCATTGAATCATAATAGTGGCTATCAATAGCCACCAATTCCTTTGCTTTAAGTGCTGTTATAATTTCACTCTCCATGGCAAAGCGAAGTGCCATGTAATCACCTTGCATTATCGAACGAGGGTCGACAGGCGCTAATTTAAGAAAGACAAGTTGACCATTTTCTATCAAGGCTTCTTTTTTATAAATAGAGAAATTAACAACCAACAATATAAAAACTAGGGCCATTACTGCTATTGTTTTTTGCATATTAGTTGTCCTTACCTTGTGTATATAGCTCAGTTCCATTAAGTAACGGTAGCGTTTTATTAAGTAATAAACGGCTAACTAGCATTAATATAGCCACAGCTAATAAGATGCCTGATTTGAACAATAACGTTTCTTCCATCATGTAATAATAGCTAGAACTGTAAGCAAGCAACGAAAATATCCCAAGGCCAAGTAATGTTCGGTTACTATGAGCAAAACCAATAATAATAACAATTAACCCCACTCCTATCCCTGGCGCCTTAAAAGTCGCAATAGCCAAAACGAATGAAAATAACAGTACAAGTTTAGAAAATGTAGCGCGGGTATCGATGTTATTTGATAACAATAATTGCCAAGTAACAAAAACAATCGCTGAGATATAAATAATATCGGCAAACCAATAAGGTAATGTCAGTAATGTTGCATTTGATGAAAATAGTTGTTCAAAATCATCAAAGAATACATGGCTACTATTGAGTAACAGCATCGCGATTACCATGCCGTACATCATTCCCTTCATCACTTTATAGAGTTTAGTGAAACGGAACTCGTTCAAACATAACCAAGTTGTAGGAAAGATTATCAAGCCGCCAAATAATAAAATATGCGGTACGCCAGCGACACTAACACTGGCGACAAAAGCGCCAATAGCAATAACTGTTGAGAAAACTCGATGTAAAAAGCTCGGCATAAAGCAGATCAGTAACAGCTGCAACAGTGCTACCACTAAGCAGATAAGCTCAGGGGATTGCCATTCAAAAATAGAGAATATAAATACTGCTTGTCCAACAAGGCTCAAAGCCAAGGCCAAATGTTGATAAAATTCATTTTTAGGGGTGAGTAATATTCGATGAGCAATAAAAAACAATGGCAAACTTATCAAAAATAAAACAATAGGTGCTTCGAGTATTGAATTGAAAGCTATGAAAAAGAAAATAAGCAAAAAAATTGCTCCTAGCCAGCCTGATATCGCCAACAACATTTTCACATACCAAGGAGAGTCCATAGATTCATGGCTTGGACTATTTCCTTGAACTAAGTCAGCTTCAAGTAACCGCTGCCAAAAAACATTTATCTTATTACTCATAACTGAGTCTCCACTTGCACTTTTTTAAGCCAAAATGCAGATAAAATTCCAAGACCAATAGTGCAAATACCAAGTAATAAAAAGCCTGCTATCTCATTAAAGTCTATTATTTTTTCAGCAAACAAGGTGATGGTAATAATACTTCCAGATAGACAAATACCTGCCAACATAAATAGGTCGAAGCTGACTTTCCGATAAAAAAGATAGAATAGAACTAAGCACACGGCCCATATAGGCAACGCCAAAGTTTCTGTTATTTTATCATTAACAATGGCTGAAAAAGCCAAACTGGTTATTTGCATGCCAACACTTAAGCCAATTATTCGAATCGCCCATGGTTTTTGCATCCATGGTCGTGAAGGACTTAACTTGTGCCAAACAACTAAACTCAAGGTATTAACGACGAAGATCAACCAGATTACACTTACTTTATGGTCAAGTAATAGTGATAACGGATTAAGATAAACCTCGCAATAAAGTCCGATCGATAAATTAAGCAAAACTAACCAAATAAGCCAAATAGTGGTGAATCGAGCAATTAACGCCCAAGGTAACATCAAAACGGCCCAGTAAAAAAATAGCTGCCAAGGGTCGGCACCTGTTTGATATGTTTGGCCAACAAGCGCCATTAACGCGCCCAATAAAAGTGTTGAACATAGCAATGTTGCACTACTAACCATAGAGCCAGCTTGCGCTTTTACATAAACAATAAGAGAAACTACCAAGGCGGTTTCAACAAGGGCAAATTTGGCAAAACGTCCAAAATCAGACCAGTTATATGCCAAAAAGAAAATGCATGACAAACCAAGGGCAACACTGCCAATTGATAAAAAAACCGTGTTAATGAATACCTGCCAGGCTTGGCTACTAGGTTTTATCTTTGATAATTTTACAACCTCATCGATATCTTTTTGAGCAACTGAGTTGTCTTCAATAAAATTGATTAACTCGGCTCTAAATGACTCCATCCAATACTTTCCCTTTTGTCAAAAACTAAATAAGCAATTGCGAACTGTATGGTTTATCAATACTAACGTCAACTAAAGCAAGTCAAAGCTATAATAAGTTGATAGTTTTCTTCTTTTATCCAGTAATTCTCACAAAGCTTGCTCTACTTTATTTCATTAGAATGAAATAGCTATTGTCGATACTTATCAATAAAACCCTGACAACAACGTTGACACCCAAGCTGTAAAACTATAAATTGTCGACAATTTGACGGTTGTAGAGATTTTGACATGTGGTATGACTTATTTGGAACAATCAATACAATCTTTATTTTTGTCAGTTTATATGGTGTCTATTTACAACTAAATAAAATTTGGTTAAGAAAAAAATCTAATCAAACTAGAGTGACAGATATTTTGTCTCTAAATCAGTTCACCATGAGTTTTTTAGCGTATTTTTCTTTCTTTATATATGGTTACAGTATTGAACCCTTTAATCATTATATTGTTTGGCCAAGGCTTATTGCTTCATTGTTAGTGACACTCATCCTGTTTGAGATGTGGCGAGATAGACAATCAAACAGTTCATTTATTTGTTTAATATTTGTCGGAGTAGCTTTTGTTGCAGGGCTTTCAGGGCTTTTATTCAATGAGAGCTTTACCCAACAAAGCAAGAATGTGTCGACAATATTAATTTTGATTATCACTGTGTTATTAGCTCAAGGTTATGCTCATCAGATAAAACTGATCATTAAAAATGTTGATACCGGTGCCATCGATATCAGGATGAGCCAGTTTATTCTGTTAATGGATATTTCAACCATCGCTTTTGCGCTTTCTATGGGAATAGCCATCGGTTGGCCACTAATAGTACTTGCTGTGATAAGCGGCATAACAAAACTGATTATTATGTATCTATTTAGGTGGGTTAGGCTGAAATCAATTAACGCCGTGTAACTAGCTAGTTTTTGAGGCAAACGAATAAAGATAATTTTAAAAGAGAACACTTAAATACGGAAAGCAACATTTCGATAACTAGATAAATTTATAGCAATTAATACCTTAGTGTTACGGTTCATTTACATTTCACACCTAATTTAACGACATTTTTAATATCTAATAAGACAATGAGCATACAAGCCTTTATAATTTTGACAGAATACTGACTTAGTATCTGTTTGAATACCTAAGGATCAAATAATAATGCATAAATATCACTTATTATCAGCCATTTTAGCTGGTGTAATTATACTTACAGGCTGTGGTGACTCAGTTAAAAATCAGCCATCTGATGTTGTAAAAAAATCGACAAAGGGTGAGTCTACAAAATCGACCACCAGTTCAGTAGATATTGACTATAACAAGTTCACCTTAGAGAACGGCTTAGAAGTTATTTTTCATATAGATCGATCAGATCCTGTTGTTGCCGTTACTCTTACCGCTCATGTTGGCTCGGCACGTGAATTACCGGGTAAAACGGGCTTTGCTCACTTATTTGAACATCTGCTATTTTTAGAGTCTGAAAACTTAGGTAAAGGTGGCTTAGACAAAATGAGCGCTCGGATTGGCGGCTCTGGTGCAAACGGCTCAACCAGTCGTGATAGAACGAACTATTTTCAAACCGTTCCAAACAATGCTTTAGAGAAAATGATTTGGGCTGAAGCAGATAAGCTCGGCTTTTTTATTAATACCGTCACCGAGCCTGTATTAGCTAAAGAAAAGCAGGTAGTAAAAAACGAAAAACGTCAAAGAAGTGATAACCGACCCTATGGTCATACTATGAAAATAGTTGATGAAAACCTGTACCCCGCAGGACATCCTTATAGCTGGCAAGTCATCGGCTCTCTTGAAGATCTTCAAAATGCGACTTTACAAGATGTTAAAGATTTCTTTAAGCATTGGTATGTACCCAACAACGTTACTTTAGTTATTTCTGGTGATTTCGATGAAGCACAGGCCAAACAATGGGTTCATAAATATTTTGATGAAATAAAGCGTGGCAAAGATATTCAAGAACTTGCTAAGCAACCGGCGAAGTTAACAGTAACAAAAAAACTTGTTTTTGAAGATAACTTTGCAAAATCACCTGAGCTCACCATTATTTGGCCAACAGTGCCTAAATACCACGCTGATAGTTATGCTTTAGAAGTACTCAAAGAGTTACTAAGTAATGGCAAAAAAGCAGAACTGAATAAAGTATTAATCGACCAGTTAAAACTTACCAGTAATGTAACAATGTTTAATTATGAATCTGAGTTAGCCGGCCAGTTAATGTTACAAGTGAGAGCTTTCGAAAATACTGATCTTAATAAAGTTCAAACAGCAATTGATAATGCCTTCAGTCAATTTGAAATAAATGGTTTTAGCGATGATGATTTAGCTCGTATAAAAGCAGGGCAAGAAACTCAATTTTATCAAGGGCTTTCAAGTGCTTTAAATAAAGGTTTCCAGTTAGCGCAATATAATATTTTTGCTAAAGATCCCGGATTTATTAATCAAGATGGTAAGAATATTATTGCAGTAACTAAAGAAGATGTCTTGAGAGTTTATCATCAATACATCAAAGGTCAGCATTATGTCGCTACAAGTTTTGTACCTAAGGGGCAAAAATCACTTTCATTAACAGCGTCTGTAGATGCCTTTATTAAAGAAGAAAAAATTGTTAATGGTACAAAAGAAAACTTTGATGCATCTATAGCAGCAAATTATACGCGAACTCCTTCTAAATTCGATCGTACTGAAGAACCGGCCTATGGTAAAGAGCCGGTAATTGAAGCCCCTAAAGTTTGGCAAAGTAAATTAAAGAACAACATCAAGCTATACGGCATTGAAAGCTCAGAAGTACCTTTGGTTCAGCTAGAGATGAAGATTGCCGGTGGCATGTTATTTGATTCACCCGCTAAAGTGGGTATTGCTAACTTAGTTGCAAAACTGATGAATAAAGGCACCAAAAACAAAACACCTCAACAGTTAGAAGAAGCGATAAAACAATTAGGCGCTTCCATTCATATTAGTGCAAATAGAGAAGGTATTAAGATTACCGCTAGCTCCCTTGCCAGAAATTATCAGCAGACAATGGCATTAGTGACTGAAATGCTATTACAACCACGTTGGGATGAAGTTGAGTTTGATTTAGCTAAAAAAGGCACGTTAAGCAATATTAAACAACAGCAGGTTAATCCTAATTCTGTTGCCTTCAACCAATTTAATAAATTACTCTATGGCAATGAACATTTGTTGGCTAATAGTATTATAGGTAGTGAAAAATCGGTCGGCCAAATAACAATCTCTGATCTAAATAACTATTACACTCAGTATTTTTCACCCTCGTTAACTGATTTCCATATCGTTGGTGATATAGCAAAAGACAAAGTAATCGCTTCTTTGAGTACACTTGAAAAACAATGGGCCATCAAAGATGTTACCTTGCCGAATATTTCTCTGCCCCTTACACCTGAAAAAGCACAGATTTATTTCTACAATATTCCAAATGCAAAACAATCAGTTTTAAACATTGGTTATCCATCACTCAAAGCAACAGACAAAGACTATTATGTAGCTCAAGTGATGAATTATATTTTGGGTGGTGGCAGTTTCGCTTCTCAATTAACTCAACAGTTACGTGAAACTAAGGGCTATACCTACGGTATTAACTCTAGCTTTACCGGTAATCAATTTGATGGCCGCTTTACTATCAGCTCAGGTGTTCGAGCCAACGTAACTTTGGAAGCGATAAGTCTAATTAAAGACGTTGTAACGAATTATCAACAAGACTTTAGTGAGCAAGACTTGGCAACAACTCAAGGGTATTACTTGAAAAGTAACGCAAGAAAATTCGAAACTTTTAGTGCAAAATTAAATATTTTGAAAAGCATGAGCCAATACAATTTACCGGTTAACTATGTTCAACAAAGAGCGCAAGAAGTTAGTGGATTAACCCTAGAAAAAGTTAAGTCCCTTGCCGGACAATATATTCAGCCTGAACATATGATTTATTTGGTGGTTGGCGACGCTAAGACTCAACTAGAACGGCTAAATAAGTTAGGCCTAGGTGCGCCAATTTTACTTAATCCTTAATTTCACTTCCTATTTGCCTAATAACTGAATTAGTTATTTTTAGTTATTAGGTAAATATTATATTTTCAGCTATTAATACACCCTAGCTAATTAAAAAAACAATTCAACCTGCACGGTACTGTTAATAAACTTCATTTAAGTGCCTAGCTGCTATTTTGTAGTAGTGGATAGGCAATTTTTATGATAGTTTGAATACTATATACAATTTCTATTTTGAGGAAAAAATGAAATTAATTAATAACAACAAAACATTAATCGCATTAGCTTTAACAACATTAGTTTCTGCCTGTCAAAGTACAGAGAAAGTTGAAGTTACAACCGCCGAGCCTATTAAAGCAGTTGAAAAAGTGATCGAAGAAAAGGTTGTTCACCCGCCGGTTGATGAAATTTTATCGCAAGTAAGAAACTGTAATGATTCAATTATTATTCGTTCACAGCTTTTATCAAATCAACAGTTAGATAAAGCCTGCGCATTAATGATTGAGCAAGAAAGTTATTTCCATGAGTTATTTAATACCCGTGGGAAACCAGTAAAAGATGATGGTAATGTCGCATTGCGTGCCAATGTATATGATAGCAAAACCGATTATACAAAATATGCTACTCAGCATTTTGATATGCCAACAAACAATGGTGGTATGTATTTAGAAGGTTTCCCATCAAAAGAAGGTAACCAAGCTGAATTTGTTGCTTATGAAGAGCAAAGCAAATCATCAGGTGAATGGTATATTCGCAACCTTAAACATGAATATGTTCATTATTTAAATGGTCGTTTTAACGCTTATGGCGATTACTGTAAATATTTGCATGATGATCATGCCGGTCCTGAGTATTGTCCAAAACCATCACCAATTTTGCCACATTCAGTATGGTGGGGTGAAGGGGTAGGTGAATATGTCGCACGTAAAAATGTTAATGATTGGGCAAATAAAGAAGTTACTAAAGAGTTTGGTAAATATCAATTGAGTGACTTATTTAATACCAGTGCCAACCAAAATGGCGGCGGTATTCGTATTTATGCCTGGGGATATTATGCAGTACGTTACATGATGGAAGATCAACGTGACGCAGTAGAAGAAATGTTAGTGCTTATGCGTGAAGGTGATAACCTGGGTTATCAAGCTCTTGTACATAAATGGGGCACATCATTAGATGCTGACTTCACAAAATGGTTGAAAACAACCCTAGCCAATGAAAAGTCAGTGGAACCTGCAGAGTCTGGTCACTAAACTTTCGATAATTAACGTGAACACGGGATAAACTCATAATATTATAATAGTCATCCCCAAGGTGTTTTTGTCGGGGATCTCACGCTTAAATGGCATAGATTCCGGCCTGAAATATCACCGGAATGACCAATCAGAGGATAAATACCTTAAACGTGTTGAGGTTACCTAAATTTTAGATAGTAGTGAAATAAAAAAAGCGCTGAAAGGCGCTTTTTTTTATTTGAGTTTCAGGGGGTTAATATTTACCTATTTCCTTATTCAGCCAAGCCGTTATTAAATACGAAGAAATAGAGTCCCTACTGCTCATTTTATATTGTTGCTCAGTCGCAGTTTCAACTGGCTTACTTTTATTATCCATCTGCTTCTTTTTTTGTACTTCTGTATTGATCCCAGAAGTATTTGTTAAAAAATTAGCTAGCTGCTCTCGGGTAAACCATTGGGCTACTTGTAAATCATCTTGTCGAGTATCAATAGTTTCGCTGGTCGCCTGTGCAGTAAATCCTAACATTATCGATGAGGGGAAAGGCCAAGGCTGAGAACTAATGTAGTGAGGTTTTTCAACTTCGATAGCGGTTTCTTCTAAAACTTCCCTAATCACTGCTTCTTCTAAACTTTCACCTGGGTCTACAAAACCGGCCAAGGTAGAAAAAACACCTTCAGGCCAACTTGCCTGCCGTCCTAGTAAACAACGAGCAATACCATCATCAAACATTCGTTCAACCAGCATAATAACTGCAGGATCGGTACGGGGAAAAGTTAAGTTACGGCACTGGGTGCACTTTCTCGCATGACCTGCTTCAATTGGTTTGTTGATATTACCGCAATGACCACAATATTGATGACTGTTATGCCAATGCACTAATGCTTTGGCTAAGGCAAATATAGCCGCATCACGACTTTTCAGTGCCGCGGTTATTTGTCTCAACGGTAGCCATTGACCACACTCATCTAAATGATCTTGAGCAGAGAAATGTAATTTATGATAATCAACAGCAAAAATAGATTGCCCAGCCCCTTTACCTAAATAAATGCAACTATCAATACCTACACTATTGAGTTGCTCCTTGCTCAAGTAAACCGGCAACAGTTCATCATTTTTATCAAAAAAGCTCATGCCATCTTTAATTATGCAAAACAAAGTATTATGGTGATTAAATTCAGCCACTAACCAACGTTTATTTTTACGTTGATTAGTGCATCGATCTAAAGGCATGTTGCTGTAAGTTAATGACATTACCCCTCCTGCTTATTATTTTTTACTTGGGAAATCTGATCTGCCCACAAAGAAGACCAAGCACCTAAAGGCGCTATTATTTCGAATAATTCTGCACCTTGTTGTGATAGCTGATAACCGGCTACTTGTACTTCAATTATCTGTAATTGCCGTAATTCTTTCAAACGAGTATTGAGCAAAGTAGGTGAAATTTGTTCACAGCGCTGCTGGAGTTCTCTAAATGTTGCAGGCCCACTATTTAAGTGCCAAAGAATGCCCAAAGCCCATGTGCGGCCAAGTAAATCTAACAGTGCCATAATAGGTTTACCTGTTTTTGAACCTCTAACTTGAGTACCAGGTAAGGGAATCGACATATGTATTAACCCAACAGAAAAACATCATGCTACATTATATGTAGCAATATTTATATCTTTATATCCACTTTTAACAACAAGCCCTTGAGTCGATTAAAAAATCAATTAAGCGATGACCTTATAACAAGGAATTTGTCGATGAAGTCACACCAATAAAAACATTTACTTTGATTTTTAAATACCCGCTTCGTTCCAGCAACGCCTATTACTTCATTTCGAAGTGGAAGGAATTGAATGTTAACAACTTTACTCTAATACAGAGCATGCTAAAGTAATGCAGTGCGAAATAATGTTATGTTATTTTATTGTAAAGCCTGTTAAAAAAATTTATCTGCGCTAAAGGGAAATTTTAATGCCAAATATAACGACTCAATTCATGATATTACTATCATGTTTATTAGTGTCTGCTTGTGAACAGAAGAAAATCATTCCATTACCACCGCAGGTAATAGTGAAAGCGGTTAAACAAGAAACGGTGCCTGTCTATGGCAAATATATTGGTGTGACTAAAGCCTCTTTAGATGTTGAAGTTAGAGCAAGAATAACCGGCTATGTTGAGCAGGTTGAGTTTGTTGAAGGCAGCTGGGTTGAAGCAGGCCAACTGTTGTATTTAATTGATGACAAACCCTACATAGCTAAAAGAAAGCGAGTACTGGCCGAGCTTGAAAAAGATAAAGCGGCGTATGAAAAAGCCAAACGTGATGTTATACGCCTAAAACCTCTTTATGAGCAAGATGCTGCTAGCCAGTTAGATTATGACACTGGCGTATCAACCGAAGAACAAGCAAAAGCCTCGGTGATGTCATCTCAAGCAAATTTAGATGAAATAGATCTAGAGCTAAGTTATACCAAAATTAGAGCCCCGATAAGTGGCATGGTTGGCGGCTCTCAAGCAGACATTGGCGCTTTAGTTGGCTCTGGTGGTATATCTTTGCTGACTACTGTTCAGCAAATCGATCCTATTTACGTTACTTTTAATATGTCATCTCTAGATTACCTAAATGCCCGTAGAAGAATAAATACCTTGTTAGAAAAAAGAAAAGCAGAAGAACAAGGTAAAGCGTTAGAAGGGTTTGTTCGTATCACTCTTCCTGATGATAGCGAATACCGGTATTGGGGAGATGTCAGTTTTACCGACCCTAAAGTTAATCCAAAAACCGGTACATTCAAAGTAAGAGCCGTATTACCTAACCCCGATAGTGAGTTATTACCGGGGCAATATACCAGTGCTCGTATCCGCTTAAGTGAATATACCAATGCTGTCGTTATTGAAGAAGAGGCCATTCGAGTAGAGCAAGGCGGTATTTATGTCATGGTGGTGATGCCAGATAATACCGTTGAATACCGGTTTGTTATGGTCAAACACTATGGTGAGGAAGGGCTCGTTATAGAGTCCGGATTAAAAGAGGGTGAACTTATTATCATGGAGGGCCAACATCGAGCTCGTCACGGCCAATTAGTTGAGCCTTTAACTCAAGCAGAATATAAAGCGCTACAACAAAAAAAGCAGAATACTAAAAATGTAGTAGGTGAGTAAGTATGTTTTCTCACTTTTTCATTAAAAGACCAATTTTTGCCAGTGTTATCTCTATTGTTATCGTACTAATTGGCGCAGTTTCACTAATAAGCTTACCAATAGATCAATACCCTAATATTGCTCCACCACAGGTAAAAGTATCCGCCTCTTTTTCAGGTGCGACAGCCAACGTAGCCTCTGAATCTGTTGGTGTACCACTTGAGCAAGAGCTAAATGGCACACCCAATATGTTGTACATGGAATCAAAGTCAACAAATTCGGGCAGTACCAACATTACCGTAACTTTTGAGGTCGGCACCGATGTTAACTTAGCTGCTGTTGATGTGCAAAATACCGCTAGCCAAGCCGGTGGTGATTTACCGGTTGATGTGCAACAAAATGGCGTAACGGTTTCAGCAGAAAGCTCCGTGGAGCTATTAAAAATAGCGCTTACCTCTAGTAATGATAAATATAATGATATTTACTTAAGCAATTATGCGTCTATTAACATTCAAGCCGCATTAAAGCGGATACCCGGTGTAGGAAGAGTGAGAAATACCGGAGCTCGTAGTTACTCTATGCGTATTTGGATTCGACCTGATCGCATGGCAGGTTACGGACTCACTGTCACCGACGTAAGAAACGCTATCAAAGAGCAAAATAAAGAAGCGGCGGCGGGTACTATTGGTGCTCAACCGATGGATGAGTCAATAAAACTTAACTTTCCTATTAATGCTCAAGGGCGCTATAACAAAGTTGAAGACTTTAAAAACATTATGGTCAAAGTTGACCCCGATGGTTCAATTATTCGTTTACGTGATATTGCCAGTATCGAGTTAGGCTCCTCAGCCTATACTTTACAATCAAGCTTAAATGGTCAACCAGCAACCATTTTACAGGTGTATATGTTACCTGGTTCTAACGCACTAGATGTCACTAAGCGGGTAAAAGCAGAAATGGCAATTCTAGCCAAAGCTTTTCCTAAAGGCATGAATTGGGTTAGCTTTTATGATGCCTCAGAATTTATTAAACTCTCCATTGATGAAGTAAAAACCACCTTATTCCAAGCCCTGTTGCTAGTTATTTTAGTGGTTTATCTGTTTTTACAAAACTGGCGTACAACCTTAATTCCAGCTTTGGCTGTACCCGTCTCTATTATTGGTACTTTTGCTGCCTTAGCTGCTTTTGGTTTAACCATTAATACTATTAGCTTATTGGCTTTAGTACTTGCTATAGGCATTGTGGTTGATGATGCAATTGTGGTAGTTGAAAGCGTAGAAAGAATTATTCAGGAGCAAAAAATATCGGTTGTTGAGGCAACTAAACAAGCCATGTCAGAGCTTTCAGGAGCCTTAGTGGCAACCTCTCTGGTCTTAGCTGCGGTATTTGTCCCGGTCTCTTTTCTTGCCGGTATCACCGGAATTATGTATCGAGAATTCGCAATAGCCATCACTGTTGCAGTATTAATTTCTACACTCGTCGCGCTGACATTAAGCCCTGCACTTTGTGTACTTTTTTTAAGAGAGAACCAGCAAGTTAAAACTAATCGATTTTTCACTTGGTTTAATCAATCAATTGACAAACTGGCAAATAAATATACTGGCTTAGTTAAATTAACTTGTTTGCATGCTAAACGGAGTTATCTAGCATTTGCCGTGGCTTGTATAGGTTGTTGGTTTGTTTTTTCTAGCTTACCCACTGGTTTTATTCCACAAGAAGATCAAGGCCGTTTTTTTGTTGATATTACCTTGCCTAATGCAGCAACGGTAACCCGTACTAATAAAGTCATTAAACAAGCAGAAAAACACATATTGGCACATGATGCTGTTGCTTATTCTTTTTCTTTAGCCGGAGAAAACAGGCGTGCTGGTAGCGATCAAGCCCATGGCCAGCTTGAGGTAATTTTGAAGCCTTGGTCTTTCCGCGCTGATAAAAACTATAGTGTTGAACAGGTATTAGCAGAGCTAAAAATCACCCTAGAGAGTATACCAACAGCACAATTTAATGTTTACCAACCGTCAGCTGTATCTGGTGTAGGTAGCGGCTCAGGTGTTGAGCTTGCTTTACAAGATAGGAGTGGTACAAACTTTGATGGTTTAATGGAAACTTTAAATTTAGTACTTGATGAGTTAAATAAACAGCCTGAAATAGCAAAAGCGTCTAGCCCTGTTCAAGCACAAGTTCCACTACTTTTCTTAGACGTTGACCGAGAAAAAGCCATGGCTCTACAAGTCCCTATTGCCGATATTTATAGCACGATGCAAGTATTAACCGGCTCTTCCGTTGTTAATGACTTTAATTTATTTGGTCGAGTTTACCGAGTAAAAATGCAGGCTGAAGAGAAGTTTAGAGCTAGGCCCAGTGATTTAAATAACTTTTATGTCAGAAGTGCTAATGGCGCTATGGTGCCAATGAATGTTTTAGCAAAAATCAACTTAACTACAGGCCCTTCGGCAATTAATCGCTATAACTTGTTCTCTAGCGCCAATATTAATGTTGACCCCGCAGAAGGCTATTCTAGTGGCGATGCTATTGCTGCAATTGAAAGAGTAACAGAGGCGTTACTACCACCTGGTATGGGATATGAATGGACAGGCTTAACCTATCAAGAAATCAAATCATCAGGTCAAATGAATACCGCATTAATACTGGCGTTGATATTCGTTTTCTTGTTCTTATCCGCTTTATATGAAAGCTGGACATTACCCTTAGCAGTATTATTAATTTCGCCTATTGCTATGTTAGGAGCAAGCTTAACCGTTTGGTTGGTAGGTATAGAGAATAACTTGTTTTTTCAAGTCGCCTTTATTTCCTTAATAGGGCTAGCAGCCAAAAACTCTATTTTAATTGTCGAAGTTGCCAATCAATTTTATCGCAGCGGTTTATCAGCTCAGGAAGCAGCATTTAAAGCAGCAAGTGTCAGATTTAGACCGATTATGATGACAGCGGCCTCATTTATTTTGGGTGTTTTACCTCTTGTTTTAGCGACTGGTCCAGGATCAGTCAGTCGACAATCTATTTCTTACCCCATTTTAGGAGGTATGATCTTAGCCAGTACCATCGGCATTATTCTGGTACCCTTATTTTTCATTACCGTTGCTCGTTTTGTGAAAGTTAAAGTTGAAGGAGATAACAATGAATAAAGTTTTAACTATTTCATTACTGTCAGCTTTCTTATCGGCATGTACGGTAGGCCCTGACTTTGAAAAGCCGAGTTTATCGGTTCAAGATAGCTTTCAAAGTATTGAAGGTTATGACGTTACCGAAAGTGCAGCATTAATTAGTTGGCAACAAGCTTACCAAGATCCTCAATTACAACAATTGATAGAGAAAGCGTTATTACAAAATTTTGACTTGGCTATCGCTATTTCACGGATCAAAGAAGCCCGTGCCTACGCAGATATTGCTGATTCATCTTTTTACCCAAGTCTGGGTTTAATGGCTGAAAGTGAGAGAGTTTCTGAGGGTAGTGCCACCGATTATGATGATACACATCAACTCAAAGGAGTACTCGCTTGGGATCTTGATTTGTTTGGTTATAATCGACGGGCAAGTGAAGCCGCATGGGCTGAATTAGCCGCTCTGGGCCAAGCAAGAAATGTCGTTGAGATGAACCTAGTGGCAGACGTTGCTAGTACCTATTTTACTTTAAAAGATTTAGAAGAAAAACTAAGTTTAAGTCAACGTACGGTCGTCTTGCGAGAGCGGGCTTTTTATATTGCTCAGCTAAGAAAAGAAAATGGCATGGTGTCAGGCCTAGATGTTCGCCAAGCAGAAGTTGAATTAGAGTCAGCCAATGTCACCATTCCTAGCCTCAAACTACAGCATTTAGAAACAATGAACCAACTTAAGTTTCTATTAGCAGATGAGCAAACACACGTTTCAGGTGGTATTGATTTAACGGAGCAAGTACTGCCTGTTTCAATACCCGTTGGCATTCCTTCGCAAGTTCTGATGCGCCGCCCTGATGTACTACAAGTGGAAGCACAATTACATGCTGCAACCGCTGAGATTGGTATGGCACAAGCTAATTTATTTCCTAAAATAACACTGACCAGCGAGTTTGGTTTTGAAAGTGGTCAATTGTCGGGATTACTTTCAGGCGACAGCTCATACTGGGAACTAGTTGGCGGAATAACACAGCCCTTGTTTAATGCCGGTAAATTAAGAAACGACTTATCTGCCGCAGAACAAAGAGCTTATCAAGCGAGTTTACAATATAAAAAAATAGTAATGCATGCATTCCTAGAAGTGAGCAATCAATTAATGGCCTTTAAATCGAGTGAAACCATTTACTTAGCACAGAAGAAACTACTCGTTGCCGCTCGAGAATATGGCAGGTTAGCACGTATTCGCTATCGAAATGGTGTTGCTAGTGCATTAGACTTTATGGATGCCCAGCGGAAGTTATTTGATGCTCAGTTATCTTTTAGCACGGCAAAAAAAGGTCGCCTACTTGCTTTTGTTAATTTGTATCGTGCCCTTGGTGGAGGTTGGACAGCTCCTCTGACCATATGATTTAATGGGTTAGGTATTATAATCGTATTACCCAGCGTTACCGATTAACCATACCTACCCCTTACTTAGCTTTATTTGGTCTAGCTTTGAAACTCACTATTAAAATACCCGTTAAAATTAATGCCCCAGAAACAATCAAGTCTGTCGTTAAGCTTTCATTAATAAAGACAACACCGCCAAGGGCAGCAATTAATGGCACACACAGCTGAGAAATCGCCGCTTGGGTAATGGATAAGTTTCTTAATGCGAGATACCAAATGCTATAACCAATACCTGAAGCAATTGAGCCTGAAGCAACAGCATACCAAGCGCCCTGCCAGTTAAATTCATGCATAGATAAACTAAATAATAGAAAAATAGAGGCTAATGGCACGCAGCGAATAAAGTTATCAGCGGTCAATAAAACAGGCGCTTTAACGGCTCTTCCTAATAAAGTATAAAATGCCCAAAAAACACCAGCAATAACCATCAAGACAAAACCACTCAAAGAAGGCTGCGTTGCGCTAGGTAGCATCAGTAAGACAAAACCGATAAACGAAATAACCAAACCCAACCACTCTTTAAATAGCAGTTGATGACCTTTTAACACACTGACACCGATCATAGTAAATTGCACAGAAGCAAATAGAATTAATGCTCCACTGGCGGTGTTTAATTTTACATAAGCAAAAGAAAAAAAACCGGCATAACCAAATAACATCGCAGACGCCAGCCAGCCTTGGGTATTGGTCAAACTAAAGATTCGATGTAAGGAGAGAATATTTCTCTGAGGGCTTCCAGAGTTATCAGAGTTCTTATTTGAATTACTTTGAGTAAAAATTAAAACGATAAAAGCCAAAGTAATAGCCCCTGATAACATGCGAATGCCGGTAAAACCCGCAGGATCAATACTTGAATCACCCATCGCAAGACGACATAAAACAGAATTGGCGGCAAAAGCAGTTAATGCCAATAAACTGGTAAAGAACGTTAACCAGTTTGAAGGTTTTACCTGCTCAACTGCTGTATTGCTTTTATCAATAATATTTTGCTCAATAAGTAAGTTATTAAAGTACGGATAATTGCTTCAACAGCGATTCTTGATCCGAAAAATCTGACGTTTTCAATATTACTTTACCCTCTTTTACAATCACTAAACTGGGTAAGTCTTTGATTTCATATTGATGAAACAGGCTGTTACTCACATCGATAGCGATAGGATGTTTTATTTGGTATTTCTTAATATAATTGCTTAATTCCGCTTGCCCTGTCCACAACCGACTAATGACTCCTTGCCATGCAATGCTTTCATATTTTTGGGAGAATTTGTTTACCGACTTTTGCGCTAATATACATTGTTTAGCCACTTCAGGGCGTAAGTCTTGATGATACCAGTCACACCAAGTAGCGCTAAAAAATAGCGCATGAACCTTGTCATCCTCAAGATTTAGCTTAAGTGGGGCTTCACTTGCTGTTATGACATTGTTAGCTAATAAATCAATCTCCTTTCCCCTAGTAACCAGAGCAATTTTATTATCAATTGACTCGTCGGCCTCATGGCCAATGTGTACTAAGTTCATTTGCTTATCAAAAAGTAAATGATACGGTGTGCCCAGTAACCTAAAGCCTTGTGCCAAATCTCCACTTTTATCTATTGCCATAGACATTGATAAATTAAACTCTTTTTGTACCTTAGTCAGCGCTGTGATATCGTCATTCATGCCTAAGTTAATCGCGATGACCACTAAATCATTACCATATTGCTGATTAACTTCTTCAAAATGTGGCATTTGTTTTAAACATGGTTTACACCAAGTTGCCCAAAATTTTAAATAAACCGGCTTTTTTCCTTGGTATTGTTTTAAGGTTACCACCTCGCCCGTTGTTAAGTATATTGGCATAGTTAATAACTCTTCCGGCAAATTGGCAGCCTTAGCAAAAGGCAGTAATATTGCCAGTACACTTACAACAACGACCCCACCCATTAATATTTTTTTTACTAACGACATAATTCATCCTCTAATTTCAAATAACACTTTAGTTCTGGCTAGCAACATTGATATAACAGATATTTTACCGATAATAATCAATGGCGAAAGTGTTTATATTCCTTTATATTAGTGAATAATATTCACTAATATCTTTTATTATGGACAAGTTTAAAACCATCGCCCTCTTTATGTCGACTGTTAAAACCGGTAGCTTTGCTGCAACGGCAAAAAAGCACGCCACTGATCCCTCAACAGTCAGTAAAGCGATTAAACGGCTAGAGAGCCACATTGGCTTGCAACTATTTTATCGTTCAACTAGACAACTGAGCTTAACTTCAGCAGGGCAGCAATACGCAAATACCGTTGGCACGCTCTATCACCAATTAGAATCTTTTGAGGATGAATTAAAATCGGCTAACGACAGCTATACCGGCGTGCTTAAAATAAACGTGCCAGTGTCATACGGACGCATGTATGTATTGCCCATGTTGTGCCAGTTCAAAAAGCAATACCCCGATATTAGCTTAGATGTTAGTTTTAATGATCAATACGTAGATATGATCAGCGATGCGGTGGATATCTCAATACGCAGTGGCACTTTGGCTGATAGCCGCTTAGTTGCGCAAAAACTAACGCCTATGGATTTTGTTTTATGTGCCGGTACTGAGTTTTCGACATTAACAAACATTGATATTTGCAATGAGGGGTTAATTTCACAGCCTTGGATTTTATTTCGTTTTAAACAAACAGGTAAAACGTTGCCCATTAATTTTAGCTATCAAGGCAAGGTTATTGATATAGAGCCAGAAAATATTACCGTTGTTGATGATGGCGAAGCCATGGCCGAAATGTGTGCTGCAGGTCTAGGGCTTAGCCTGATGCCGCATTTTACCGCAAAAAAACTGGTTGCCGAGCAAAAAATTAAGGTTATTGCCAAACTTGATGACTTCCCTGGCTCTGGTGTATTTATTGTTTACCCAAAACGAGAATACCTACCCAAACGAACTCAAGTATTCATCAACTTTGTTAAAAGCTACCTTGAACAGATGGGTGAGTCGCCAAAACACACTTGGCTTAAAAATAGATAGAGTTACGCATTATATAAAAATCATCTATTTATTGTGAAAACTTGCTTACTGGGAACAGCAGCCCCTCACTAATACTGACCTCACGCCAAACTTTACCGGTTGAATAGGGATCTTGGTTTATCCAAGCCTCAACTTCAGCTCGATTAGAAAATTCAACATGGGCAGACGAACCAATCATTTTTCCTTCATTATTTAGTATTGCACCACCACTTAAAAACGTGCCTTGCTTAACCAATATCTCGATACCCGCTAAATGTGCTTTACGGTTGGCTAATCTTCGACCAATCGCCTCTTCATCTTTATAGTCGTAGGCAGTAACGATAAATTGCATGTTTATTCCTGTTTTACGTTGGCTGAAAACTGGTGCTATATTATATCAAAGCATCAGTAACACCACCTTTTAAAAAGTAAAAAGGCACGGTCAGTTTACCTGAACGTGCCTTATAAAATTATCATGCCGTGCAGCAACTTAAATGCTACATCACTAAAGTAAATCTAGTGACCACGGCAACAAAATTACAAATTCTTAGCAAAGAATTTTTCTAATTTTTCATACATTTCAATTCTATTTTCAACTTTTCTAAAGCCATGACCTTCTTTATCTTTCACTAACCATTCGTAAGGTTTGTCTAAATCCTCAAGACGGTCTCTAAGCATATCGGCATGCTCCATCACTACACGAACATCTTTTCGTCCATGGATGATAAAAACTGGCGCTTGAATTTTTTCAACATGATCAATGGGCGACATACTTTTCATTAATTTTTCATCATCAGGGTCACCGATTTGAACTTTCATCACCTCTTTCATTGGCTCCCAAGTTTCTTGCATAGAAGTAAACAATAACCCGACATCAGTAACACCAACAACGTTAACGCCACACTTATATAACTCAGGGGTAAAAGTTAAACCTGCCATAGTTGCATAACCACCATAACTACCGCCGTAAATACATACTCTACTGGCATCTGCGACACCTGTTTCGATAAAATGATTAACCGTATCGGTGATATCATTTTGCATTTCATGGCCCCACTTGCCACCATAACCTGCATGTTCAAATTTTCTTCCATAACCACCAGAGCCACGATAGTTAACTTGAACAACAGCATAGCCTCGGCTTGCTAAAAATTGGGTATCAGGGTTATAACCCCAACCATCACGAATACCAAAAGGACCACCATGAGGATTTATGATTAATGGAATTTTTTTACCGTCGGTACTTTTAGGAATAGTAATGTAACCACGAAGCGTTAAGCCATCTCGACTGGTAATTTCAAATGGTTTCATTGGCGACAGTATGTCATTATTTACTGTAGAAACTCTATTACCCAATTTAGATATACGTTTTTCAACATCATCCCACAGATAATAACTTCCAGGGTCGGTATCACTATAAGTAAATATAATTCGAAGAGTTTCATCCTTATTTATACTTGAGGTACCAACAGTTTTTCCTTTAAAACTATTTTTCAAGGTTTGATGGAAATTTGCTTCTGCTTGATCAAAGTATGCTTGCTCTGGATAGTCATCGATATAACTAACACCTAATAGCTTTTGACGTTTACGCGAGGTAATTAAATTACTAACATCAACTTTATCATGGCCAAAAAGCATATCGCCGAGAGTATCTGTTTCAGGATCATATTTATAAACGGCAGCTCTATCACGCCCGATGTTTGAAGAGACATACATAGATTTATTGTCATAATCAAACATTAAGGGTGTTATACCTTCATCTAAAATATTAAATTCTCGGATAACTTTAAAATCTTTCTTTCCTTTGCCTTTATAGAGAAACTTACCTGTAAGCCCTTTTATTGAAACAGCACCACGTACCTCGCCATCATGATCTACAATCCAGTTTTGTACATCACCAGGGTTTTTAGCAATTAGCTCCATAGAACTATTTTTTTGGCGCCTATGGTTCCACTTTGTATCTACCCTCATTTTATACAGATCAGGTTTTTTAACATACCGTTTATTATATTGGACAATAATATGATCCGGATCATCGGGTAGGGTATG
The DNA here is from genome assembly GCA_022969175.1 of Colwellia sp. GTDB lineage: Bacteria > Pseudomonadota > Gammaproteobacteria > Enterobacterales > Alteromonadaceae > JALJPB01. The sequence goes on from JALJPB010000011.1 coordinate 45,336, forward strand.
AACAATACTGGCCATTATAGATCTTCTGTTAAAAAAAGTTGCCTTAACTAATTCGGTAATTTTAGGTTTTTTTTCTCGAGTTACGCTATATAAACTAAACGCTTCTTGTCCATCGCTCTGATCAACATTGAAAACAATACGATCGTCACTTGACCAAAAATAACTGCCAACATTGTATTCTTTGAAGCCGGTTAAAACCGAAATGTTTTTTCGGTTTTTCGTTTCAATAACAACAATGTTTAAACGGTTATTAATCGGCATTAATGTCGCTATATACTTACCACTTGGCGATAAGTTCATTGTGGTATAATCTGGCAGACTGAAAAAATCACTCGCCGAGGGTAACTTTTTATCTGTCGCTAAAGAGTTAAAGCTGAGTAAGCTCATTGTGAAAAAAAGCAATAAACATTTCATACTTTTCATTTAAGTTTCCTTTTTATTTTTGTTATCGATATTGTTATTGTTTCGATTTTACAATGTTAAGTTAATTGAATAATTAGAAAAAATCTAGAAAAACAAAAAAATAACAAATCAGTAAAATTGCTGAACTAAGGCTTCGTTTGACTTCATTAATGAAACGATAGGCTGTTACGCCCTCCAATTACCGGTGTTTATTAATAATGTACCAACAACAATTGTTGTTTAAATAATATAACCAACTGCTGTTAGTTCATTAGCTATTAAAGACATACATGAGCCTACAAGCTAATGAATATAAGTGTCTTATTACATAATACATCCCTACTACTCCAGTAAATCCCAGTGAATTCCAGTGAATATTTTTATTAAAACAATACTAAATTAAAATGTAAAATTTACGTTACAAAAGTGATAAACGGCTAAATAAAATGATAGACGGTAATCAATAACTTTTAACTGACAATATTTGTTACTTTGTTTATGTTTCAACACTACCATTCATTTGCGCCATATTTACCAATTTATTATTCCTCTTTTCGCTTGCTTTATTTGATATTCCATTTTCGAAATTTATCTTATTAACAATTGTTTCGATTTTGGTACATTTTAAATACCCACATTAGCATCAAGACAATAACAAATTGATATATAACAAGATTTATAAATTGGCACAGTACCTGCTCTATTGGCCTTATCTAAAAAGAATTCAGGTGAGTACAACAAAGCATGGATATTGTACGTAATAGTAAAAAGAAGCGTATTAACAAAAACACACTGGCACTTGCTGCCATTATAAGTGTAATTTCGGCGATGAGTTGGTCGATTTTTGGTAGCAACAATACCGACTATATTGTTGATAAAGAGACATTATTAACCGCGAAAGTTCAACAAGGCGAACTTTATATCTCTGTTCGTGGCACGGGTTTGTTAGTACCAAAAGATATCCGATGGATCGCTACCAATGTTTCTGGTCGGGTTGAGCGTATTCTCATTAAAGCAGGTGCACAAGTAAAAATCGGCGATCTATTGCTAGTACTCAGTAATCCACAATTAGAGCAATCTCTGGAAGAAACTCGTTGGGAGCTGGAAGCACTTGAAGCACAAACAAAAGCACAGCAAGTCGATTTAGAATCACAACTACTTGATCAAGAAGCCGCTGTTATTAACGAAAAGCTTAATTTTGAACGGGCATTACTTACCTTTAACGCACAGCAACGTTTGCAAGAACAAGGCTTAACTTCTGTATCGAAAATCAGACATGAAGAAGTTAAAATTGAAGTTGCTCAAAACAAACAACGCTGGGAGCTGGAAATAAAACGCTTAGCAAAAACCAAAGAAAGCCTTATTGCGCAAAATAAAGCCTACCAAGCCCATCTTAATAGAATGAGAAAAATTCTTGCTCGTGCACAAACGCAAGTAGACAACCTTAATGTTTTAGCCTCTATGGATTCAATCGTACAAGCGATGCCAATGGAGTTAGGTCAGCAAGTCAATATTGGCACTAACTTAGCATTGCTCGCCCGTAACGACGAATATATTGCCGAGCTTCGTGTACCAGAGAAAATGATTCAAAGTGTTCTGCTAGGCCAAACCGTAACTATTGATACCAGACATAGCAAAATTTCCGGAGTCATTCAACGCATAGACCCTGCAGTAATTAATGGCTCAGTACAGGTCGATGTTGAACTTACTGGCGATTTACCCAAGGAAGCCAGACCTGATTTAACCGTTGATGGCATTATTGATATTGCTCGAATTGCCAATACCTTATATGTAAAACGCCCGATGTACGCAAAAGCATCTAGCGCTTCAACGGTTTACCAGTTAGATCAAGAAAACGATATCGCTAATCAACGTCAAGTTAACTACGGACAAATATCTACCCAATTCATTCAAATACAGTCAGGCCTTAAAGCTGGCGATACCATCATAGTTTCAGACAGCTCCGATTGGGAGCAATACCAACAAATACAAATAAATTAGGAGAGATTTATGCAACACAAAAACAAGGCGAATAAAGTGCTAGTTGAACTTAAAAACATCAATAAAATGTTCTTAACAGACGAAGTAGAAACACATGCACTTAATGGAGTAAATTTAACTATTGATAAAGGCCAGTATTTGTCAATTACCGGGCCTTCCGGTTGTGGTAAATCGACCCTGTTATCGCTATTAGGCTTACTCGATACTGCCAGCAATGGCGAATACAAACTCGCAGGGCATGATGTTTCACACTTAAACCGAGATGAACGGGCAAAGATTAGAAATAAAGAAATTGGTTTTATTTTTCAATCCTTTAATTTAATTAGCGATTTAACCGTCGCTGAAAATGTTGAACTACCGCTCACTTACCGTAGCGATTTAACCAAACAACAGCGGGCGAAGAATGTTCAAGAGGCTTTAGATAAAGTAGATATGGGCCATCGTGCGAAGCATTTCCCATCGCAGTTATCAGGTGGTCAGCAACAACGTGTTGCCATTGCTAGAGCTATTGCCGGCTCGCCTTCAGTTATTTTAGCCGATGAGCCAACAGGTAATTTAGACTCTAAAAATGCTCAAATCGTGATGTCGATTCTTGATCAGTTACATGCCGAAGGCGCAACTATTTGCATGGTTACCCATGACCCTCGTTCTGCCGCTAGATCTCAACGTATAATAGAAGTATTTGATGGAAAAATAGTTTCTGATCAGTTTAATAGTGAAGTATCGGCGATTGCCGTTTAACCTAATATTTATCAGTTAATTACACCTTAATAAAAAAGATAAGGAATACTTATGTCTATAGGTATCGATATAAAATACGCGGCACGATTGTTGGTAAAAAAACCGGCTTTCACCGCAACCACCGTATTTATAATTGCCATCGGGTTAGGTTTAACACTCTTTGCCTATTCGCTGTTAAGCAGTTTAATCTTTAAGCCACTTACACTGGGTACTAACCAAGAATTTGTTGCTATTGAAGGCCAATATGATTATTCACATGCCTATCGTGAAAGTGTTGACCCGTTTCATTTAAATCAGCTAGTACAAGAAGTAGATGCTATAGATGACATTACTTATTATGGCTCAGGCACGGCATTACTTAGCGCTATAGATGCTAAAACAGGTACTAAAAAATTCAATGCCACTTTTGCAAAATGGAATTTTTTTGACGTTGCTGGTAAGCAGCCCATTATGGGCCGAAACTTTACCGAGGCAGACAACTTTGAAGGTGCAGAGAAAGTCATTATGCTGAGTTATGAAGTATGGCAAAGTTACTTTAAGGGCGATAACAATATCGTTGATAGCATGGTTAATGTTGATTCAGAGCCCATGCGTGTTATTGGTGTTATGCCTGAAAACTTTGCTTTTCCTAGTCATGCTCAAACGTGGCTATTAATGCCAGCTGACCAAATAAACCCTACTAAACCTAGCCGTAACAGTGCCTTTGGTATTGCTCGACTAAATAACTCTTCGAGCATAGAAAAACTCAATCAAGAGCTCAGTCACTTCAATCAAAGAATGAAAGCAGACTTACCTGAGGAATTTATCTGGCGTTTACGCAATGGTGATAATTATTTACAAGCTACCGCCTATAAAAAAGCCAACAGCGATGTCCGTGAATATTATTCTATTTTCATCTCTTTAATGGTGGTTGTTTTTCTCATTTTATTACTGGCTTGCATCAATGTTGGAAATTTATTATTAACTCGGGTAAACGAGCGTTACAAAGAAATTGCCATACGTGTTGCTTTGGGTGTTCCTCGTCAACGTCTTATTTCTCAAATGCTTTGGGAGAGTATCTTCTTCTGTGCTATCGGCGCCTTTATCGCCTTTGTTTTAGCATCTTGGGGCATTGAACTAACTAATGCAGCCTTTACTAGGATGTTTGCCGTACAACAAGATCAACCATTTTGGTGGAAACTTGCCATCGACGGCGATGCCCTATTAGTACTTTTTGGCGCTATAGTGTTCATGATCTTGATCACCGGTCTTATTCCTGCTTGGCGTGCATTGTCAGGTGATTTTAACGCAGTACTAAGAGATGGCACCCGTGGCGCTATGGGCAAAAAAGCCAGCCAAACTAACAAGGTTTTAGTTATTTCAGAAATACTTCTATCGTGTATTGTTTTAGTCATTGCCACCATATTGCTAACCACCAGTTACTTTGCTGATAAAGCGGATTATGGTGTTGATACCGATAAACGCATAACGGCAAGATTAGAACTACCTTTAGAATATTATGATGTGCGTTGGGATACAGATTTTGAAGCGGCAGATCACAAAAAACGCAATGATTTTTACTATCAATTAAAAAGTAAATTAGAAGATTTACCTAACATTGAAGCCGTCGCCTATATGTCGCAATTACCGGGTACGGGAGAAGGCACAAGTCACTTTGAGATTGAAGGAATGGAAGCTGAAGTTTATAACGAAAACCCTTCAAGTAATAATGAAGTGATTGGCCGAGATTCATGGCGAGCTGTTGGTATGCATATAATTCAAGGTCGAGATTTTGATGATCGTGATGCCGTGCCAGATGCCAATAGCATGATAGTAAATGAGTCGATTGCCCTTGACCTATTTCCTGACGGACAAGCCGTTGGTCATAGAGTACGCAGAATAAGTTCTCGCGGTGAAGGCGAATGGCAGAATATCGTTGGTGTAGTTTCTGACAGTTATCATGGCTCAGCTATGGATACCTCAAGTGCTCAATATAATTCATACCATTTAATGGATTCGCGTAGTAGGCAGTCGATTAACATTGCGATTCATTATAAGGGCGGCGAATTGCAAGCGAAACAAACATTGTTTGATACCATCAATGCCACAGATGCCAATGTGGCAGCCTATCATATTCAAAGTTATCAGCAACTAATACAGCAACCTATGATGTTAGTAACTACTGTTAGTAAGATATTCTTGTTTTGCGGTGTTATGGCGGTATTGTTAGCCGCCAGTGGGATTTACGCGGTATCTGCAAATAGCATTACTCAAAAAACACAAGAAATAGGCGTTAGGCGAGCACTAGGAGCCACCGACGCCAATATTATGAAGTTATTTTTAAGCCAAGCAGGCATTCATTTAATTATAGGTTTAGGTATTGGCATCGCCATTTCTTTATGGGTAATTAACATATTACAGACCACTATGATTATTAATAGTATCAGCTACTTTATTGGTCTCATTGCCATGCCAATGCTTATTATTGCCATGGTGCTGTTAGCGACCTTCATTCCTACTAAGAAAGTAGTAGAAATGGAACCAAGCGAGGCATTACACCACGATTAGATTCACAATTAGATTCACGATTAGATAGTACTTAAGGCATTAGACGTTGTTAATACCCGTACTAATGTCTTTTGTAATACTAGTGTAATTTCCTCTAGCCTAGTATTATCTAATGATTCATTGCTATATATCTAACCATGTTAGGAATATAGCAATGTTTAACGTATTACTTTTGTTTGCGTTTTGTTCAGTTTTTATTAATTCGGATGCCGCTGCATTTATGAAAGATTCTATAATTATCGCCGATGATGACCCACAAATTATTATCGCACTAAAATTATTACTGCAAGCAGAAGGTTTTGAGGTAACAGCAGTTACTAACCCTATGACTTTGCTCGACAAGCTAAAAACTCAAGAATATGCGTTGGCATTAATTGATCTTAATTATCAAACAGACACGACTTCAGGGGCTGAAGGTTTACAGCTCATTAGTGATATTAAAAAACTTGATGAGCTACTGCCGATTATCGTCATGACTGGTTATAGTAGTGTTGACATAGCCGTAGATGCAATGAAAAAAGGTGCTGCAGACTTTATCACTAAACCTTGGAAAAACGATCGCTTATTAGCAATATTATCGACACAAATTAAGTTACGAGACAGTGAATTAAAAGGTCAGAAACTTCACCAACATAATACTCTGCTGCGCGATGAACAACTTGCCTCACATAATCAACTTATTGCGCAGTCGGCTAGCATGCAGCAACTACTTAGCCAAGTACGAAAACTGGCAAAAAGCGATATGAATATATTATTTACCGGTGAGAATGGTACCGGAAAAAGCTTATTGGCTGATTATCTGCATCAACACTCTGTTCGTCATCAACAGCCTTTTATTTCGGTGAATATGGGCGCCCTCAGCGAAAGCCTATTTGAAAGTGAAATGTTTGGTCATGTTAAGGGCGCGTTTACTGATGCCAAAAATCAACGTATTGGCCGTTTTGAACTCGCCGATAATGGCACAATATTTTTAGATGAAATCGCTAATATTTCATTAATACAACAAGCAAAACTATTACGAGTACTGGAAGAAAAACAATTTGAGAAACTCGGTAGTTCAAAAACACAACGAGTAAATGTTCGTGTAGTATCAGCGACCAATTCATCGCTCAATGATTTAGTGGATAACAACCAGTTTAGACAAGATTTATTGTACCGCCTCAATACCGTAGAAATACATATTCCGTCATTACGAGACCGCGTTGCTGATATTGTGCCGTTAGCTGAGAGCTTTCTGATTACCTTTGCAAAAAAATATCAACTGCCACAACCAGTTTTTGTACCTGATGCTCTTATTGCTCTGCAAAACTATCAGTGGCCAGGTAATATTAGAGAGCTTAACCATATGATTGAACGTGCTATATTTATGTGTGCTGATGGAGAAATCACTGTTAATGATTTAGGCATAAACCAAGAAAACTGTACTACTTCAAGCAACAGTATTTTAAACAATGGTATTTCCAGTAACAGTCACGATTTTTCATCAGCCACCTTAGATGAAATTGAGTACCAAGTGATTACTGAACGATTAGCTCTTTTTCAGCACAAACCAATTGAAACCGCAGAATCTTTGGGGCTAAGTCGCAGTTCTTATTACCGCCGAATAGAAAAATATAAATTGTAGGGTTTATTAAATATGAGGGTTAAATGGCAAGAATTATTATTTGAAGATAAGTTACTTAGGGTTGCATTAATTATTGCCCTAGTACCCACCTTTGCCTTTTTTTCCTTACTATATTTCGCCGAAATATCAGTGTACTTAAAAATCCTCATCGTGTTTTTTACTTTGATTGGTGAAACCTATGGTGCATTTTTTATTCGTAATAAAGTTGTCACTCAGCTGCAAACTTCAACCAATTTAATGGAGTCGATGATTGCTGGTGATTATTCTATGCGAGCACGTGCCGAGAATGTTGATGGCGCTTTAGGAGGATTTAGTCACTTAATTAATTCATTAGCAGAAACCTTAAATCAACACCGATTAATCACCAGAGAACATCAAATTCTTTTAGGAAAAGTTACCGATCAAATTGATGTCGCTATTATCGCCCTTAATAGTGAAGAAAAAATCACCTTGATGAATCCCGCTGCGGAAAAACTATTTCAATGTCGATTTGAACAACGCCAAGGAGCACCGATTAAAGAGTTGGGTTTGCAGGATATTGCCCAAGGCGGATTCCGAAAAGTAGTCGAGTTTGAGTTAAAACCTTATAAGAAAAAGGTCTATTTACATACCGATGAATACTTTGATCATGGTGTAAAACATCAACTGATATTTATTACTGACATTCAGCATTTACTGCAAGAAGAAGAGCGACAGGCATGGCAGCGATTATTACGCGTACTGAGCCATGAAATAAACAATTCTCTTGCCCCTATTGCCTCAATTAGTGAAACTTTATCAAAGTTAGTGTCGAAAAATGTCGATGGTAAGGCACTAAGCGATAGCAATAACATGAGCAGTGACTTAAATGAAAATCTAATGATGGGCTTAGATGTCATTAAGGAACGTTCACATTCACTCAATGAATTTATTCAACAATACCAAGAGTTATACAAATTACCTAAACCAAATAAAACCTTATTTTCGCTTACTATGCTACTAAATAACTGCGCTGGACTTTTTTCCGACAGCCAGTTTCAACTTGAGGGGCCAGATTTAACTGCTTATGCTGATCTAAACCAACTGCAACAAGTCGTGGTAAATCTGTTAAAAAATGCCCAAGACGCACAACAGCAAATCACTGATGATGCGATAATCATTCAATGGCAACAGATAGCTAATCGCCTTTCGATTGAGATAATTGATAGTGGTATGGGTATTAACAATATGGACAATATTTTTGTGCCATTTTATACCACCAAAGAACACGGTAGTGGGATAGGACTAGTTTTGAGCAGACAAATAATTACCAATCATGGCGGGGAGTTATTACTTAAAAATCGCAATAACTCACCAGGTGTTATTGCCACTATTTTACTGCCTCACGCCCCAGTACAATGAACCCTGCTACCTAAAGATAACTTCTAGCACAGACTAATTTGCACAAAATCTATTGAGCGAATAGTCAATTATTATTGTCAGAGTATTCATTGTTTACCCTTCTGCTAAAACTCCCTTGTAGCCCCATGAAATGTAAGAAAATGTAAGATAGATTGTTGTTGTTATTAAATAATGTCACTATTGTCACTAGACTTTATTATTTTGTATTTTACAGGGAATTATCATGAAAAACGTTACGTTTTTTCATAGCGCTTTTATTCTGCTTTTAGCTTCATTTACATCTACTTTATCTTTTACTCTTCAAGCAAACGAACCACAAAAAGTTAGCACAGCTCAAGCTAAGGAGTTATTTTTTTATCCCCAAAAAAATGCCACGGCCGTTGCCAAAGCGCTTAACCATACTAATGTACCGTCACAAATTCCAGCACAAGTAAACTCAATTGCAGTTCAACGAGGTGAGAGCGTTAGTAAGGGTCAATTATTGGTTGAATTAGATTGTCAGAATAATGAACTGTCACTTGCCTACGCAAGTTCAGTATGGTCGACCGCCAAAGTACAATTATCACTGTCACAGCGAAACCTTCAACGAGCAATGCGCTTACATAAAAATAAAAACATTGGTGAAGCCGAATTAGATAACAGCCAAGTAGCGGTTGAAGTTGCGACATTAAAAGTAGCTGAGCTTAATGTTAATGTGAAGACTAATAAACTTGCCGTTCAGCGCTGTAATATTTACTCCCCTTATGACGGCATAATAACCAAGCGTTTAGTCAGTGAAGGTGATTATGTTGCTACAGGGCAAACGTTACTGAGTGTTGTGCAGAAAAATTCCATTGAAATTCAAGCCCAGGTTCCTGTTTCTCAACTTAACGACTTAGTTAATGGCCAACGATACCAGTTTATTAACAATGATATTTCGGTTGATATAACCCTTAAAAATGTCGTTGAATTTATTGAAACTAATAGCCAATCACAAATAGTCAGTTTTTCTGTCGCCCACGACTCTGTTATTTCAGGTGCTGAGGGCATGATAAATTGGCATTCTCCAGTAACATTTCTTCCTGCACATTTATTAACCCAACGCAAAAACCAGTACGGCATATTTATTGTGAACAATAAAAAAGCAAAATTTATTACTGTAGATAGCGCCCAAGAAGGTCGTCCTTTTAAGTTATCACTTGATGACAGTAGCCAAATTATTATTGATGGTCGTCATCGTGTTAGTGACGGCGAAGCTGTTTCTTTTGTGGCTGAGTGAGAATAAAGATGTTAATTAGCCTCATTAAAAATCATGTTTTTACTAACTTAGTCTTTGTTTTAGTTTTGTTTATTGGCTATGTCAGTTACCAAAACCTACCACGTGAACAAGACCCTACTATCAATTTTAACTGGATCCAAGTAACCACGCCTTTCCCTGGCGCTTCAGCGGAAGATGTTGAGCAAAAAGTCACTTTGCCGTTGGAAGAGGCGATAGAAAAAATACAAGACATGAAGTTTGTTTCAAGTACTTCTCGAGAGGGCTTTTCGAGTATTTTGATTCGTTTTCAAGATGTCGGTGATCGGATGTTTGACAAACGGGTATCTGATTTACGACGCGAAATTCAAAACGTTGAAGACCGCTTGCCTGAAGAAGTAGACAGGCCTATTATTTTTGAGTTGACCTCATCTAACGCATTTCCAAGTGCGACCGTACTTATTCATGGGCTGGCAAACGATGCTAATTTACGTCAACAGGCCCGTACTGTTGAGCGCGACTTAGCCCGAATAAAAGGGGTTTCTCGGGTACAACCGACCGCGCTTTATGAAACGGAACTGCAAATACGTTTTGATATTGATAAATTACAAGCCAGTGCTATTTCGCCAACCGATATTACAAATACCATTCGTTTGTTTTTCAAAGATATTTCAGCCGGCTCTACCAATATTGCTGCCGATCGTTGGTTAGTAAGAGTTGACGGTACCACCATTGATCCTGAACGAATTGCTCAGCTGCCTATCATTAGACAAAATGTTGGCCAAAACACTAATCAGACTATGCGCCAAAAAATCAGAATTGGCGATGTTGCTGTTGTCGCTCGAGCTCGAGCGAAAGCGGATACCTTGGTAAGTTATCAAGGTCGCCCTGCGGTAATGATGGCGGTAATGAAAAGAGACAAAGCCAATACTTTAGCGTTAGTTGAACGTATTAATGATTATATTGAGGAAAAAAACAAAAATTCCGACGGCTTAGAGGTCATCATTACGCTGGCAGACGATCAAACCTTAATTACCAAAAATGCCCTTAATATCATGCAAACCAATGCTGTGTTAGGGCTGTTTTTTGTCCTGATTATCACTTGGCTATTTTTAGGCAGTAAAATATCGATACTGATCACCATTGGCATTCCTTTTACCTTAGCAGGCACCTTTTTTATTCTTGATAATTTGGGTCAAACCTTAAATACCTCAGTATTTTTAGGCATAGTGATTGCGTTAGGTATGTTAGTTGATGATGCAGTTGTGGTTGTTGAGTCTATCTACAATAAGCTCAGGCACGGAGTTGATAACGTTAAAGCTGTTACTGAAGGTTTATTTGAAGTGATTAACCCAGTAACGGCATCAGTGCTAACCACAATAGCCGCATTTTTACCACTCATGTTAATGCCGGGGATTTTAGGTAAGTTTATGATGGTTATTCCTTTAGTGGTTACTCTTGCCCTAGTGATCAGCTTAATTGAAGCGTTTTGGATGTTGCCCGGTCACATAATGTCGACCAATATAAACGTTAACAAAAACTCTAAAAGCCATCAATTTAGGCAAGCGTTTACTCACTGGATTAGGGTAAAGTACTGCTTTGCTTTAATCAAAGTATTACGAAAGCCCATTAGAGCTATCTTAGCGTTATTCTTTTTATTAGCGTTAGCGGTTAGTGCACTTTCTGCTGGTTTTATTAAACTTGATTTTTTCGCTTCAGATAGTTTGCGACTATTTTATGTCAACGTCACTATGCCAACCAGCACCTCGTTACAAGGCACGCTAGATAAAGTACTTGAAATAGAAACTCAAGTTAATAAACACTTACAAGACGATGAAGTACGAACCGTGGTCAGTTATGCCGGACAACAATATACTGAAACTGAACCATTTTTGGGCGAGCATTACGGCCAAATATTGGTTAGCTTGCAACCTGAAACGGGTGATCTAAGTGATGTAAACACCATTATCGAGAAGATGAGAGCAGACGTTACTTCGATTCCTGGACCGGTTAATATTTCATTTTTAACCATTAATGGCGGACCGCCAACGAGCAAAGCCATCAGCGTTAAGGTCAGAGGCAATGATTATGCAGAGCTTAAAGCGGCTACTACAGCCATAGCAAAATTTATGGTTGCCAATGGCAATTATACCGATATTAACGATGACGACAGTGAAGGACGCTTTGGCTTAACATTAACCTTAAACAACGATGCAATCTTCCGCAGTGGTATACGCCCCGATGTAGTGATGAACACCATTAAAGCCTTAGTAGATGGTGAAATTGCCGCACAAATTCAATACCAAGGTGATCAAATAGCCATTAGAGTACAATCGGCAAAAGCACTCAATAAAGGTTTTGATAACATTGAAGACGTACTCGCCCTACAACTGCCCTTAGCCAACGGCAACAAAATTCCATTGCGCGAATTAGTTAATGTCGTTACTTCGAAGGTGAAAGGAAATTTACGCCACTATAACTTTAAGCGCACCATCACCTTAGAGTCTGATATCAATAAAGAACAACTTGATACAGTAGCGGCCAATAAACTGATCCAAGATTTTTGGCGAACTATTATGCATAACTACCCGAATGTTGATTTAGATTTTTCTGGCGAACTAGACGATATTGAAGAAAGTATGGATGCCATTGGAGTATTATTTCTCTTTGGCCTAGCATTAATGTATTTAATATTGGCGACCCAGTTCAGTAGCTACTTTCAACCATTGATGATTTTAGCAACGGTACCTATGGCCTTTACCGGTGTTATTTTAGGGTTAATTGTTACTGGGAACCCACTAAGCCTTTATACCCTTTACGGTATTGTTGCGCTGGCCGGTATTGCCGTTAACTCCGCCATTGTGCTAATTTCTAAAGCGAACAGTAATATTGAACAAGGCATGACCTTATTACATGCTACTTTTTATGCGGCAAGACGCCGAATGTTGCCGATACTGATAACCACTTTTACCACAGTGGCTGGCTTATTTTCACTAGCTACCGGCCTTGGCGGCAAGTCGTTAATTTGGGCACCAGTGGCGACATCAATTGTGTGGGGTTTAATGTTTTCAGCGGTTTTGTCTATGTTTATTGTACCGGCGATTTATTTGCTTTCAATGAAGCGCTCTTATCAAAAGAGCCAGTTAGCCAAGACCAAGGAATAAACGACTCTGCTATTATTTTCCGTTTGCTGAACATTGTTAATGTAGCCATTAACAATGTCGCAGAGCTTAAAAGGTAAATATGGCAGATAATAACCAAACAAGAATAGGTTTTGTCGGCAACTTAATGACTATAGCCGGTCATTTCAAGAAAGCCTTCACCGTTGTGGCTGCCACTGAAAGTGACCATGCCTTCAAAATATTCAATACCAAAGCGCATAATTTGTTTTTCATTGATCACTTGCACATTAAGATCTATGCCCTCTTTGACAATCACTAGCGAAAAGGCTGCCGGGTAAGGTGAGCTTGTTTTACTTTTACTAGCGGTATTATCACTTGGTGATTTTTCTTTAACGGTTATTTGCACTTCGTTTGTTGTTAAGGTACGTATTTTTCCATCCTTGGTCATTATGCTGGCGTAAATATAGTCTTGTTCTACAGAGCGAAGACGGTAGACCATCAAGGCTTTATTATCCGTTAGCCTTAGTGAAAACCAATCCCAGCCTTGTTGATCTTTTGCTAACATTTGTGAGCCCCATTCTCGATCAAACCAAGCGCTACCTGTTACTTTTTGCCATTTTCCCTGCCAGAAAACCTCTCCTGACACTTCAATAAAAGGTTGTGAGTAATAATGACTGGCGATATCTAGGCTAGGGTGTTTTTTACTAAAACCGTTATCGCCCTGAAGAAAAAATGCTTGTTGGTTATTCACTGCTAACTTTGAGCGTAAGTTAAGGTTCACTTGCCAGTGTGGCTGCTCTGCTTGGCTATTGGTCTTGCTCTCGCCCTTGCTAGTTATCGCACCCACCGCTGAGCCATAGGTAAGTGATGCTGGTAATAAGGAACTGGTTGATTGCCAAGACCAGTCATCTATTTCAGCGTTAAAAGGTCGACTTGATATTGTCACATTACCTAAATCTTCTCGGCCGTTTCTAAAACTCGATTTATGGCTTTTGCTGTCAGCCAGTGCAGCATGAGCAAAGTACCAATGTTTATCATCAACGGCTCGGCGAAATAAGGTCCATTGGCTTGCCAGCGACTGACCATTTTCGGTGTGCAAGTTAGCGGTTAAATACCACCACTCCTGTCGATATTTTTTGTGCGGAGCATGGGCTTGTGGGAAGCTAATAATATGATCCGCCGAGGGCCTTTTAAAATCACCAGAATCATCAGCTAATTCTTTTAACGGATCGCTTTTTTTGGCTGACTTGTCACTGCAACCCGTGGCGAATAAGACACTAAAAAGCATTCCAAGTAAGATAAATATTGGGTATGACGAGCATACCTTTAACGTTTTTGTCTTCATGATAAACTTGCCCTAACATTGAGCTTATATAATGGGATTGCTAAAGCGGGTATTAAAATAATTAAGCCAATGATACTGCTAATGGCAAAAGGCATAATATCGAGCACTAACGGCATTGACCAGCCAAAAGAGGCCGGTAATATTTCACTGACTAATGCTTTGGCTAACAGTGAGGCAATGGGCCAGCTTAGTAATATAGTGCCGGTCGCGAGCAATAACCATTGGGCTATCATATGACCAAATAATCCTAATCGGCTATAACCTAAGCTACTTAAAGTATATAAATCAGCCTTACGGGCTAACTCTAAGCCATTCGCCGATAAAAACAGCCCAAAACAGGCAATGGTAAGTAAGACAAAAGCGATAGCCTGGGTAAGAACAAATGTTTGTTTGAATATGCCTAAAGCAAGTTGCTTGATTTGCTCGGGCTGATATATCTGCTGAGCATCAAGCTTAAGTGCAGTAGCAACCTGTTGCTTAGTAAGTGAAGATTTTTCACTGAGCAGCACGCCAAAACCTTTTTCATACCAACCAGTTAACGGCCTATCATTCATTGTTATCGGTATTTTTATTGCTAAGCCTTGGTTGCCATAATCATAATATATGCCCTGTATTACACAAGTTAACGCATTATTGACTTGCCGCACGGTTAGCGAGTCACTTAAAGACAAACCGCGTTTTAACGATAATTGTTCATTGATATAACAAGTATTATTCTGGATATTAGTATTCGGGACTTTTGTCTCGAGCAGCGCTACATTAACGGATTTACTTTTGAATACTAAGCTATTTGTTTGTGTCTTTGAATGTAGAGCATGCACAGCAATGGTCTCGCCTTTATACTTTGCTACGGTTTGCTCAAACAACATATATTCTTCAATATCTGGGTGTTGTTTCAACCAAGTTTCAATACGAGGTTTTTGCTCTTTGTTATAGCTAATAAATAAGTCAGAGCTGAGTAATTGATTTAAATAGGCAACAAAGGACGATTCAAAACTATTAACCATCAATGCAGCGGAAATACTGGCGGTTAATGCCAAGTAAAATGCCGCTAAAGGCAGATAACGTACACCCACTTGCTGACTAACATCTTTAAGGAGGTATTTTAAGCGAAATGAGCGACTAAAATGGGCTAAGCCGACAAATAAATAGCGTAATAAATTGGGCAAAATAGCGACACTGGCGATAAGCAACAAGCTATTTTTCATCATTAAATTCAACCAAGCATTACTGGCGAGTAAACTGTTTGAATTTAAGGCAGTGGCAGATAAAAAAGGCAACAAGAAATAGGCTGACAATAACAGCAAGCTAATAATAAAGCTGGCTCTATAATTAAACGGTTTATGGGCTGCTTGTGCTGTTAAAGCTATTTTTGCCGAGCTAATCGACTTAAATTGTTTGATAAGTGCCAACAGCACGGCGACAGCAGAAATAATAAAAGCCCATAAACTGTAGTGCCAGTGCCATTGAAAATGGCCACTTAGTCTTAATTGGTATAATTGCTCGAGAGTTATGCCTAATATTGGTAATAACGTCGTGACCAGCGCCATCGCAATAACAATACCAATAAGGCTGGCAAGTAAGGTAAGCAATAAAGACTCACATAACATAACCGTTAAAATAGTACGCAGTTCAACACCCAACAACCGTAATTGCGCGGCTAATTCTCCGCGTTTACGCCATGCTTGATTCGCCGCTTGAAAAGCAATAAATAAACTGACAATAAAACCTAACACAGCCAGTGCCGACAAGTTTAAATGCAGCGCATCAGCAAAGCCTTCTCGCTCTTCTATCGAATAAGACTGTTGAATAAATAAATGTTCCGGTAGTTCCGCCGTTAAACGCGCTATTTCATGGTCAGACATCGCTGGTACCATCAAATGACTAAAGCCTTTAATATCAGGAAATAACTGCCAAGCCAGTGCGATATCTATTAAGGCAACTTTGCCCCAATCATTCACCGTATTTAGCCTAGCGGTGGTTGATACATGCTCGGCAAAGCCAATATCAACAGTGCTTGTGTTAATGGCGTCAGGCGATATTTTGTTTTTGTTATCAATTAAACCCAGTGAGTTCGCATAATCACTGCTGATATTAATTTGCTTGCTGGTAAAGCTTTCCGGCATGCTCAATACCATAGGTAACAAGTCTAACGCTCTTAACGATAACGACTTACCATTGATCAATTTTTTCTGGAAGGAATGAACAGGACTAAGCTGATGAAAGCCTAACTTTTTTAAGCGGATAAAATCTTGTTGGTCGATATTTTTATCGCTTTTAGCCAATATATTAAAAGCAATAGGAGATTTTAACCGACTGTTTGCTTGTTGATATTGCTGCTTACTGGCATGATTTAATACCAAAATACAGAGCAAAGTACTAGTCGCTATCGCTAAACTAAAAATAAAACCAATATTTAATAGTGGTTTGTGTCGATATTCAGCTAGATGAGTTTTTAATACCAATAAAAAGTCATGGCTGTTGATGTTGCTCTTAAAATTACCGTCAGTAGTTTTCATTGCGTTAACCGGTGAACAAGCTTAATGAGCCATCTTGCAAACGATAAATCTTATCCATACTTCGGGCAACATCAACGCTATGAGTGACCATTAGCAACGCGGTATTATTCGACTTGGCTAGATTGACTAATTGCTCAACCACATGACAGCTATTATTTTCATCTAAATTGCCGGTAGGCTCATCGGCAAGTAGTAGCTGAGGTCGGGAATTTAAAGCACGAGCGATGGCCACTCGCTGCATTTCCCCGCCGGACAAGGTCGCAGGATATTTGTTTAGCAGCTCACTAATGCCTAACTGCTCAGCTAGCGCTAAACCGTGCTCTGCATTATAACGGCCGGCAAGTTTGGCGCTAAATTCAATGTTGTCTTGTACCGAGAGGCTAGTAAGTAAGTTAAATTGCTGAAAAATAATACCAATATGTTGCTTGCGCAACTGACTAAGCTGTTTATCTGAGGCTTGTTGTAATGCCAAGCCAGCGACATCAATTTTTCCTTGCTGTACAGGCTCAAGTCCAGCAATTAAATTAAGTAAGGTGGTTTTACCGCTACCACTTTCGCCCATTAAGGCAACACATTCTCCTTGTGCCACACTAAGCGATAAGTTGTCTAATAAATGACGATGATTATCACCATCAATAATTTGATGACTTAACCCTTGAATAGTTAACGACAAAATAACTCCCTTTATGATTTGCGAATAATATGCTGCATTTTAGTTTTATCAGCTAAGTTGAAGAGCATAAACTGAATTTTCAGTAATTTATAGTGCCGGCATCTGAATGTAAATCACCTTAGCGGTTCACTTTGTAACAAAGCATATGTTTAACTCAGTTTTCTTATCAAGGCAATGAATAAAAAAGACTTAACGATCAATCCCAGCTTGCAACTTTACAAAGGTGATACAAGCAGATATCTTCAATAATAACGACATATTATTTAATATCATATCGTAGCTTGGATTATCGCCCTATTATGAATTTTTCACCTGTAAAACATCCCGAGAAAGTCGGCGATGGTTTTATCTACCACCTGTTAAGATTAGTGAGTTCCAAATCTAATCGGTTAGTTTTTATTGCTCTGCTAGTGTGCATTATCTCAATAGGTACTTATTGGCTGATGTCTTCAGCTACGGTAACGATTAACGAGAAAAACTCAGAGCAAATACCTTTAATCATCGAAGTAGCAGCTGAAACTCAGATGGATTGGCCGGTCGAAAAGCTACTATCCCCCTTGAATAATGTCACTTATAGTCCTCACCAGGGCAATTTCATTAATTTGGGAAAGCGTGATTATTTATGGTTAAAAGTAGCCTTATCAGCAAAAAGTGATGATAAAAGTCTTAAACAAGCGCAAATTTTAGTCTTTAAAAAAAATCGCATTAATACCCCTGTTGAACTTCATTATCTTACCTTGAAAGAGGGCTGGGCCAAAAAAGTAGTACAGGGTAGCCGGCAATTTCATCAAAATATTGTTATTCGCTTACCTAACGATATGGTATCAGCTACTTTTTATTTGAAATTACATGGCAGGTATCTAAGGGGCTCATTTTACTTATTTGACGATGAAGCCTTTTTTGAAGATCTACAACTTTCCTCGTTATATAGCGGCTTGTTTTTTGGTATGTTGTTGCTTTTTTCATTTTATCACATCATGTTATACCTGCGCTTAAAAACGCCGGCATACCTTGCTTATAGCGTTATGTTGTTATTACTTGGTACCTGGTTTTTATCGGGGCAAGGTTGGTTAGAGTACTTATTACCTAACTCGAGTTATTTAAAAAGTATCACAGTGATCATCGGTGGGCTGTTAATTGTCTCAATTGCCGAATTTGCTAAACATTATTTACAAATTAAGCTACTTGCTCGAAAGTTGTATCGAGCTCTAGTACTTGCCCAATCTCTGTTACTGCTTTTATTAACTGCTAGGTTAACTTTACAAAGTGTATTGCCGGCATCCATTAAACAAATGTCTTACAGTCTTGGTTTATTGACCTGTTTTGTCATTTTTATGGTCTGCTTATCTGCCGCGATTATCGGAGTTAAACAGCAAAAAGCCGCCGCTGGATATTATTTAACCGCCACTATAATGTTTTTTATTATGGCCAGTATCATGGCATTGTCAGCAGGCAATATAATTGATTTTCACTTTTCATGGCCTTTACTGCAAATTACTTCAGCCATTGAAATTATTATTTTTAGTGCCGGTTTAGTGTCGATATATTATCAACAGCAACAAAACGAAAAAGCAGTTGAGCGTCAACTGCAACAAACTCAGAATAAGTTAGTTAAACAATTAGAAATTAGTAACCAACTTAAAGACAAAGTATTAAACAATATTGTTGATCATAAACTCTTTCCTGAACTGGCTAAAGTGACCGCCTTTTTACCCGATATTATTTATGTACAAGCTTTAGGTAATGAGAGCTTAGTTATCTACAAAAAGAATAACCGTAAAAGCAAAATTGAATTAGCCTGCAATTTACAAAATTTAATTGAAAGCTTTGGTGATGAGTATTTAATACGTATACACAAATCTTACTTAGTAAACCCACAACAAGCCATGTTATTGCAACGCCGAACATCTGCCGATTATGATTTACAGTTAGACAATGAAACCATCCCTGTAGGGCGAAAATATTTAACGGAAGCAAAAAAGTTAATTTAGGACCAAATACGCTAGTTTCTGTTAAAAAACTCTCTACCGTTCAACAAATAATTCCACTTAACTTATATTGTTATTATTTCGCTATAACAACTAGTTAAATTGTTTTTGTCCCGTGAGATATACCCTTCACTTTTATCATGAAAAACTTTGATAACTTAGCCCTTGTTGTTTACTTTTTATCTCATTAAAGTAACGTTTTTCTCGTCGGTTACCAGGGGTTTTTTTTCAATTTCTCCTAGTTATATTTTATCATTAGCTATCGACGTATTAAGCAACGCAAATTAAATGGATAAAGGATTAATGTTAAAAATATTGAATATATTGCTCTTGGTTTGTGCCCTTATTGGTTGCCAAGAAGATAAACAAGACAATTATATAATCACCATGGATGAACAAGTTTGTCATGATCAATCACTAAGAAATATTGCCATGTGGGATTACATGAATGATTGGTATTTATGGAATGATGCCTTAGACCAAAACACGGTACTGAATGATTTTCAATCTGTTGAAGATTTATTGGCAAACATTAAACAGAAAAATCCGATTGATCGCTACAGCTTTGTTATTTCTAAACAAGAAAGTGACGACATATTTATCAATGCCCAAAACTTTGGTTATGGCATGGGAAATAGTGTCGATGAAACCAGTCATGAGCTCATCGTTAATTTTGTTTTTGACCGTAGCAATGCGCAAAAGATAGGGTTAAGTCGTGGTGATCGCATTACCGAAATAGCAGGTCAAATTTTAAGTGAAGTATTAACTAAGAGTGATTTTACCTGGTCAGGATTTTGGCACACTATTGATCAAAGCCAGTTAGTTGAGTTTACTTGGCGTAAACCGGACGGCACTATACTCAGCCAAAAAATGGTACAAAGCGAGGTCACCACCAATACTGTTTTTGCAACTGAAGTGATTGAGTCTGAGATAGGGAAAATTGGTTATTTAGTTTATAACAGCTTTATTGCTCCTAGCCACAATGACCTCAACCAAGCATTTGCCTATTTTAAAGAGCAAAATGTCGATGAGTTTATTGTCGACTTACGCTATAACCATGGTGGTACTTCTGCCATGTCGAACCAATTAGCTAGTCAAATTGGTGGTGATAACGTGTTAGGAAAAATTTATAATGCCCCGACCAATAACGCCAATCATGTCAGTGATGTTGAGTTTTTCAATCTCAATAACGCAACACATTATTTAAGCTTATCGAAAGTGGTTTTTATCACCAGTGGCGAATCGGCTTCAGCGAGTGAGGTAGTCATTAATGCGTTAAAACCTTATTTAGAGGTAAAATTAGTCGGTCAAAAAACTTATGGTAAGCCCGTCGGCATGAGAATGTCTCAACTGTGTGATGAAGTTGTTTTTGCTATTACCCATCATAACCATAATGCCGATGGCTATGGTGACTTTTTTGACGGCATAGATGTTGATTGCCCGGCAATTGACAATGTTAATGGCGATTGGGGCTCCAGTAATGATGCTATGCTCACTGAGGCGGTATATTTATTAGAAAATGAACGTTGCTCATCAGCGAGTAAAATAAATAAAAGCCAGAAAAACAAATTGATAACTAAACCATCATATCGCAAATTAATGACCTCTCAGCCTTTTGGTCAACTTTCTCATGAGAAAAAATAATGAAGTACATTAGCCACGTTTTTATCTTACTTTCTGCTTTACTGATAAGTGCATGCTCGAGTGTGCCATTATCAACCATAGTGCATTTCTATGATGCTAAGCCGGAAGACTTTTTTCAAGTTGACCCACGAGGTATTACCGTTAAAGTAACGATAAATAGTGCCGCAAATTTTGATCCTTTGGTGTCGGTAAATTTATCGGCAACCATTGAGAGTGACAGCGTGCAACGAGTATTTATTTTTCCTTTAGAACGATTAAGCTTAGATAAACTTCCTGCTGAAGATGGCTATTTTTCTAGTCGACCGCCAATGGATGTTTTTATTTTAAAGTTAAGTGAACAAGCCATTAAAAACCTAGAGTTGATCAATTTTGAAAGAAAATCAGCTAAGAAACAACGAGGCGGATTATCGGCAGGTGTCAACTTCTCCAAAGGGGTCAATATTGTTGATGAAAACACCGTGCTTTCAATTGGTTTGAAGCTAGACGAAACAAGCGACTTTATTATGTTAATAGACAATTGGCATGTCCAAGATGTCCAATAACTTATTTATTTAACTAACAAACTTTGCTGCATTTAATTCGTTTTTTAGCTCAAACTAGCGAGCAAAACAAATACCGCTACTCCGATATTTTATCGAGATTTGTTAACAGGAGTATACCTCTACTTTAGCGCAGCCAACTATTGATTGAGGGCAAGATGAAATGGTATTTAAAGCTATTGGATAGTATAAAAAAATCTGAACTGTGAACCTGTTTATCTTATTACTATCAAAATATAAATGACCACTATAAACTTACAATTTATAACGTAGATTTATTTTAATACTCAAAATAAATTAATGATTTTTAAGGATTGTGAGAGTGAAGTTCACATTGTTCGCTTATGTATTACTGAGTTTTAGTTTTTCTACCTTAGCGAAAAATTCAATATCAGATGAAAGCTCTATCTCGGCTTGTATTGCTGAAGAAAGTCGTACTGCAAGTGATGATCTCCCGATTGGCGATATCAAAAAAAAATGCCAAGAAATAGTTAAAAATCCACTGACAAAACGTATATTGTTAGAAAAACACGCCTCTTCAAACCCCTTTGCGATAATTCCTCACAAACCTAACTACTTACTACCATTAACTTTTTTCAATGCTAACGAAGTGCCTTATCAAGATATTTTACAAGGCTATAGTTTAGATAATGTTGAAACTAAATTTCAAGTCTCTATGAAGTATGTAATAACCAGAGATATTTTTGTTGAGAATCTAGACATCTATGCCGCATTTACAGCGACTAGTTGGTGGCAATCATACAACGATGATATATCCTCTGCGTTTAGAGAAACAAATTATGAACCTGAGTTAATATTCTCATATAAGTCTCCGTGGTCATTTTTTGGCATGACGGTTAGCAATACCTCCCTATCCTTTAATCATCAATCTAATGGCCAAGCTGGTGAATTATCTCGCAGTTGGAACCGAATTATTGGTGGAGTTGTTATTGTTGATGATAACTTAATTTGGAATCTCAGAGCTTGGTATCGGATTCCCGAAGAAGAAAAGTCATCCATTGAAGATACCACTGGCGATGACAATCCCAATATAGAAGATTATATGGGCTATGGCGAGTTGGGCATATTATGGAAAGTAACTCCCGATCATAACATTGACCTTATGTTTCGCAACAACCTAAAAAGTGAGAACAAAGGTGCAATTCAACTAGGATGGTCGTTTCCATTATCAAAGCACTTACGAGGTTATGTTGAATACTTTAATGGCTATGGCGAAAGTTTAATTTATTATAATGAAAAAGTTTCTCGTATTGGCATTGGTGTTAAGCTTACCGACTGGTTGTGATCCCGTGGGGAGTGCTATGACATATGTTTAGAGCATAATCGAATACTCCTATCATCTTTGGATGCTAACAATAGACTATAAATATTGTTAGCAGCCCAGCCTATTATTTTATTGGAATAAGTTGTTTCCTATCATACTTTCCAGCTTTAAAGTCATTCAACATTTGTTGGTATCGGCCACTATTTTTTAATTTTTTCATGCCTTCATTAAATTTATCCAAATAATATTGATGACCTTGTTTATTTTTACTGATAATAAAATGAAGAGTATTTATGCCAAACTCTTTAGGACTATGAGTTAGAAGATCGGCTTCATCGGCAGATAGATTATTTCTTATTTGAGCATTACCAACAGCGGGATCATTGAGGAATATTTGTATGCGCCCTGCCAATAGTTTTTTATAATTAAATTCATCTTTTGTAACAAACTCAACATCTAGTGCTTCTATATCAATAGCCCGCGTAAACTCTTCACTATAATTATATTTTGATGTACCGCCTATTTTTATACCTTTCAAATCTTGCAGAGAATCCCAATGAAAGTTATAACTTTTTAGGTGAAAAAAAACAAAAGAGGTTGTATTGATAGCATCACTAAATAAAAATTCTTTTTTTATATCATCGTCAGGCCACCAACAACAAGATGCATCCCAATGTTTGCCATTTTTTGCATATTGAAAAGCACGTTGCCAAGGAAAAAAACCCCACTCGACAGTAACCCCTTCCAATTTAAATGCTTCAGTGACTATATGAGAATCAAGGCCAAATTGATAACTGTAATTAGATAGGTAGGGTTCCCACTCACCAGTAGTTATCCGAATGGTCTCAGCAAATAAGTTTGTCGTTAATATCATCCATAATAACGTACAAAGTAAAATCCTCATCACTTTCCTTTTATCTCATTTAATTCACATTTCCAAGCTACATACTAATATATATAACCGAGATTGATTTCATTATCTTTCATTAAATAAAAAATATTGACAGAAACTAAAACTCATAAAGTTTTATTGCTGTGCAGAGAGTTTCTTATAATTTTCATTCACTAAATTTGATTTAACGTTTTTACTTACTAGCTTTCATTTACCCTGCTAGCTAATTTACCGGGGGTGATATCGCCACCCTACCTTATTGAAAATAGTTTATAATAATGATTATGATATAAGAGAAAACAAACTAATTATCCATTGATGCCTTGGAACAATCACACAGGTCAATTAACGAATTCGCTGGGATAAAATTTTCAAATAATGACTAATATTCACTTACCACATTCACTATTAATAGATATTGAATGTGCAAATACCGAAAGCCCTAGTCATAGCCATGATTTCCACCAACTTATTTTACCTATTGGTGGTGTATTGGAATTAGAAATTGATGGTGTTTTAGGTAAAATAGATCAAGACTCAATCGCTTTTGCCAGTGCAACTAATAAGCATGCGTTTTGCGTGGCAGAAGAAAATAGGTTTATTATAGCTAATGTTCCGACGGTTATTGCTGAGACACTCGCAGACTTGCCCGCGTTTATCACACTATCGCCCTCGATAAAGAGTTACATTCATTTTATTGCTACTCAGCTAAAATCTCAACCGAGTTCACAGATTAACCAAGAGCCAATATTGATGATGTTATTAGATTTAATCACCCAGCAATTAGACACTAGCGGTCAAATTGATAAACGTATTAAATTAGCACGTAACTTCTTAGATGCTCATATCGCAAGCCATGTGACCTTAACGCAGGTGGCGATGTCAGCGCATTTAAGTGTGCGGCAGTTATCTCATCTATTTAAGCAAGAATTAGGTTTATCACCCTTGCATTATTTACGCGAACAGCGGATGAAAAAAGCATTAACGCTGCTCAAACAAACACAGTTATCGATACAAATCGTCGCCGAGACAGTTGGTTATCATAGTTTATCGGCATTTAGTGACAGGTTCCGCCAGCACTTTGGTAAAAGCCCAAGGCACTTTCGCTAAGATGGTACCAAATTGTTATAATTTCGCTGTTCAGACAAACAATAACGCTGTTAGGACAAAGTAACCCTTGTCGTTATTCATTAACATTCATTTTTAAAACGTCCCCTGAAAAGAAGAAATAAAATATGTTAGAAACTTCTCGATTAATATTAAAGCCGCTAACTTATCGACAAATGCTGAAATATATTCAGAATGATAATTCTTTAGCCGCTGAGTTAAAGATAAATAAAACCACAATGAAGATTTCACCCTTATTAAAAGATGCCTTAGAAAAAAGTATTTTGCCGAGTATTGCCGATAAATCGAAAGATTACCTATATTCAACCTTATGGACTGTCATTGATAAGTCTAAAAACATTGCCGTGGCCGATGTTTGCTTTCAAGGAGAGCCAAATATAAAGGGTGAAATAGAAATAGGCTATGGCACTTACCAAGAATTTCAGAGCCAAGGTTATATGTGTGAAGCAGTTCAGGCGATGATAATATGGGCTAAAAATCAAGGTAAGGTGAGAGCAATTATTGCGGCAACCGATAAAACAAATATTGCCTCCTATAAGATTTTAGAAAACAATAATTTTATTAAGGATGGTGAATCAGAAGAACAGTTTAACTGGCGTTTAGTCCTTTAATTAGACTTAGTTATTAAAGTTAGTTATCTACGTTGGTGAAGCCACAAGGAAGTTAATTCATTAATGTTTTTTAGCATTATAATTATAAATTCATAGTTATAAATGCATAACTATAACTACATAAATCTCCCCGCTTTGTACTATTAATTTCGTTACATTAACCCCGCGCACTGGTACGATGAGTAAAATGTTTTCTTTCATCTCGATGTGGTTAAGTTTTATTAAGTGACTATTAATGAATTTATTGTTTAAAAAATCTTGGGCATTTCGTTTCATGCTCAATGCCTGGCCGCCATTACTGTTTGCCGGTATTCGTATCAAACACCTATCAGCTGACTATAAAACGGCCCGTGTTGAGCTAACATTGCGCCCGTGGAATAAAAATGCCGTTGGTACACATTTTGGTGGTTCTTTATTTGCAATGACGGACCCTTTTTGTATGTTGATGTTACTTGCACAATTGGGCGATCAATATTTTGTCTGGGATAAATCAGCTGACATTGATTATATAAAGCCAGGTAAAGGTAAGGTCAGTGCCGATTTTTCTATTAATCAACAGCTCATTGACGACATTATTATTAATACCGCCAATGGTGAAAAATACTTACCTGAAATTCCTGTCTATATCAAAGATGAACAAGGGGATATTGTCGCTAAAGTAAATCGTACGCTTTATATTCGTCGAAAAAAGCCAAAATCTATGGTCTAGTTATAGAGTCTGGCTAATAATAAATTAGCTACTTAGATCAAAATTGACAAGTGCTGAATAAAGCGATCAATATCGCTTTTATTGATATCTAAGTGGGTCACTAAGCGCATAGGATTACCAGCTGATATTAAAACATTTTTATTTTTCAGCTCTTCTGTTACCTTATTAATATCTATCTTGTCGCCTAACTTGGCGTAAACCATATTAGTTTCTACCTCTGCCAAGTTTACTTCGATACCGGCTAAATTATTGAGTTGCTCAGCAAGATACTTAGCATTTTTATGGTCTTGCTGAAGTTTACTAACATTTTCCGTCAGTGCTATTTTAGCCGCTGCCGCTAATAAACCGGCTTGGCGCATACCGCCACCTAATACTTTTCTCCACCGTCTTGCTTTAGCGATGAGTTGTGTCGAACCCAGTAATAATGAACCTATAGGCGCGCCAAGTCCTTTTGAGAGACAAATACTCATTGAATCAAAATGTTGACTTATTTCAATAACATCAACATTTAATGCCACCGCAGCGTTATAAACCCTAGCGCCATCTAAATGTAGTTTTAACTGATGGTTATCACAAAACTCCCTAGCTTGGGCTAAATAGGCCAAAGGTAATACTTTACCAGCGATTGTATTTTCTAAGCTAAGTAAGGTTGTTCTGGCAAAATGAGGGTCTAACGGTTTAATTGCTGCCCGTAGTTTGTCAAACGACAAAGTACCATTGGCTTCATTTTCTATCGGCTGCGGTTGGATAGAACCTAAAACCGCGGCACCACCACCTTCAAATTTATAATTATGAGCTTGTTGACCACACAAATATTCATCACCACGTTCACAATGGCCCATTAAGGCTAATAAATTTGCTTGAGTACCAGAGCTACAAAATATAGCGTCAGAAAAACCATGTCGCTGAGCCGCCCATTTTTCTAAGTCGTTTACGGTCGGATCATCACCATAAACATCATCACCAACTTCTGCTTGTGCAATAGCCTGTCGCATTGCTTCACTGGGCCTAGTTACTGTGTCTGAACGCAAATCAATCATCAATGATCCTTAGTAGTATAAGTGTTAATAAATGGAATTTAGCTTAAATTAGCTTAAATTAGTTTAATTTAGCTTGAGTAATACTCGGCAATTGCAGACGTTTGTGCTACCCGTTGCATGTGTTCATTTAACTTTGGCGCAATATCGGCCACTAACGTGCGAGGTACATGATCTAAGTGTCCTGAGTTCAATGAGCGGATCCAAACAAAAACTTTTAAATCAGCTATAGTCATGCGGCTCTCAATAAAATATTCACCGCCTTGTTCGACTAATCGTTCTTGTGTCCATTTAAGGTACTGAGTTAGAGGGCCGTCAACTAATGCTTCTCTGGCAAGTTTTTGTTTCTCTGCTGACAAGCCAAATGTCTGAACAATTTTATCGGTCACCGCTTCAATGCCATCCATAATTTCATCACACAATAACGCCTGATAGTCATTTTCAGGATAGAGTCCCGCCATTTTGCCAACAAATCGATTGATGGCATTATTTTGTGTCACTTGTCGACCATCTACAGTTAATGTTGGTACTTGTTTTAAAGGGGTTTGTTCTTTGATTTTATTAAAGTCTGCAAAAGGAAATCTAAAGTCTTCAAATTCTATACCGGCCAAAGTCATGGCAAGACGTGCTGGCTCACCGCGGCCACCGGGGAAATCAAAATAAGTTAGGGTTAATTTATACATGCTCCTAGTTCCTTATAATAAAAGTGTTTCATTGCTCACTTTAAATAGCTTGGGGCAAAAGCACTTAAAACCAAGTAGAAATTACTGATGGACACTGGTGATTTATTCGAAGGTTGAGTAGAGTAAATTCTTCAATGTGTTGCCAAATCAATGATGAGTTTCTAACGACTAACCTCAACGACGGCATTTATCGGCTCTGCTTTATAACGAGCAAATAGGCTAGCAAGGTTTTCATCGTCAGTAACTATACCTTTTTCAATTAAAAACTTTTCATTATGAAGTTTGCCATAAGAGCGCTCAGCCATATCACAACAAAAAGTAACAATCGTTTTTCCTGGCCCCATTTTAGCAGCAGTATAAAGCGCGCCTGCGACATTCAGGGCAGAACTACTGCCTAATAAAATGCCATCTAGTTGGCTCACTTGTCGAGAAATAGTGACCAAATCTTGGTCGGGTAAAGTGATCGCTTTATCAATTTTAGCCTGACGGAAATTCTCGACACTGCGCATTATGCCTATTCCTTCGGTAAATGAACTGCCACTTGACTGATACTGACCCGTTTTTAAATAAGCGTAAATTCCTGATCCAAAGGGGTCGACCAGCCATGTTTGTAACTTAGGATTTCGCTCGGATAAATAACGTGAATTACCAGCAATAGTACCGCCGGTGCCTGCCACAGAAACTAACGCATCAATCTCGCCTTGAGTTTGCCGCCAAATTTCCGGACCGGTATTGAGATAATGAGCCCTAGAGTTACTGGTGTTTTCAAATTGATCCGCCCACCAATAATTATCATGCTCTTCACCAAGACGCTTAGCGGTGTGATAAAAGTGATTCTGGTCGGCAAAGGGACATGCATCAACCAGCATCAGCTGTGCACCATGCAAAGCTATCATTTGCTCTTTTTCTTTAGCTTGTCCTCTGGGCATGACAACTAACATTTTAAAGCCATAAGCTTTAGCGACCAGCGCTAAGCCAATACCAGTATTACCCGCAGTGCCTTCCACTATGGTCATGCCAGGCTTTAGCTTGCCACTTTCGAGCGCATCTTGAACCAATTGTAATGCTGCTCTGTCTTTAATCGAGCCACCAGGGTTTTGTTGCTCACATTTTAATAAGATTTCACAACCGGTTAATTGACTCAAGCTATTAATTCGTAATAAATCAGTATTACCGATCAATGCAGTAATGTCTCTAGCGATAGGTGGATTGTTGTCTGAGAAAGATGGATTCATATAGTTTATAAATAGTTTGGCATTACCTTAAGGTAAGATGGTGATAAGGCTAAGTCAAGGCGCTGCATCATCCTCTTCACCATTCTTTTTGATATAAAGTCACCTAAACGTCATCAAGAACAAGCTGAGTGACCAAGAATAGAAATACCAAACCAACACCTAGAAATACAAACCGTTGGTAAACCCTAATTAAATTCCCAAACTTCCCAACTTTCTAACTGATATTGTTTTGCCAATTTTAGTGCCAGTGTCTGATGCTTTTGTGCAAGTTTAGGTTTGTTCATGCCGATATAGTAGATACTCATTTGCTTATGCCAACCCGGTAGTGTTTGCCCATCAACTTTTACGCTCTCTAGTAATTGTGACACTCGGGCAAAATCTTTTCTTTTATTATAGCCTTTCGCTAATTGAATAGTGACCGTAGTAACATACTCGGGAAACTGCTGGTTTAGTGACGTTAATACTAGTTCAACTTTATCTAACTGTTTTGACCAAGAAAGGTACTTAACAAATTGCCAAGCTTGTAACCATCCTAAATGAAAGCCGGCCCATTGTTGTCGCTGGGTATTAAAATGTCTCAGTACCTGTTGGTAATCACCTAAAGCTAACATATCCGTACCGTCAATGGCGTAATTAGGTGCAAGAAATTGAAGGCCATCATACAAAGCGGGTAAGGCTGTGGTGAAGTGGTTTTCATTGGGATAATGTTTGTATTGCCAATTTAATTCACTAGGCGCTGATTTTTCAAAAACATCAATAACTTTATCCACTCCCATGCCTTCTTCATTTGCCAAAGAAATAAAAACCGGTGAAGTTAGCTGTCCTTGTTTCAGCAAGGGCTCTATTTTAGTAGGTAAACTGTTTCCGTCAAACCATGCACTGGGGCTCATCGCGATAAAGGCATTAAATGGGGTCTCTTTTTGCATCATGCTGTACAAGGTAAATAAGCCACCAAGGGAATAACCTGAAAGTGCTTTTTGTTGGTTAGTCCGATATTGACTATCGATGAACGGCAGTAAGTCCTTTTTGAGGTAGTTTTGAAATGTAGCTGCGCCACCAAAAGCGTCATCTTGAGGATCTGGCCAAGTATTACTTTTAAGATAGTCGTCATCCCCTTGATTTGCGATACCAATGACTATCATTGGCGGTATTTTCCCCATACGGGCAAGGTTTTTAACCATTGCCGATACATGCTGAAACTGAAAATCTGCATCGACAATATAGAGACTCGGATAGTGATGCTTATTGGCATGATATCGTGCAGGTAACGACACCATATAGCGTCTTTTTTCTGAAAGTACTTGTGAATAATGCTGATATTGATAAGCACTGATTATTGGTTTTTTCTCTAGTGGCATATCAGCCACCGCTGGGTTAAGAAAAAAAACAGCCATTAAAAATGATATGGTTGTGATTATTTTAGTCATTGCATACTCTATTTTACTGTTCAGTTTCAACTGGGAAGATACCTTATCAAACCAGAATAAAAAGACACTATAAAATGAGTGAAAAAAAAGGGATGTTCCGGTGAAGTTTTAGTGAAAGTCTAAAAGCATACCTTTTCTTCTAAATATCATTTAATTTGCTAGCTTCAAATGTTTATAACTTGTGATCAACGTAAGGTGAAATCCTTCAACAATATATTCATCGCTAGGGCCTGCTGCTCAAGAGCAGATGACTGCTCTGCACTGGTTTCTGATTCTCGTAAAAACTCGGCAGACAAACTATTAATTTTAACGGTATTATTATTAATCTCTTCGGTTACTGATGTTTGCTGCTCAGCTGATCTTGTTTCAGTTCTCACTAAATTGGCTAAAACCATTAATGTCGTTGGGCAAGTATCATCACATCCTCGAAAGCCAAAAAAGACAATGGCTTTGTTGGCAGTAGTCTCATCTAAAAATGTCGTACTGATCTCTTTCTCTACAGCCAATGGCAACCAAGGTAATAATAAAATAAAACCTATGAGTAATACCCACAAAAGTAAACTCAAAATAACTTTAGTTTTAGATAAATGAAACACATTGATGCCTAGAAATTAATCGATTATTTTATTTTTAACTTTAGTTCAAAAGTATTAATATTTCCAAATTCTACTAGCTTAGAATTGCTCGTTATTCCGCGCTTAAAAATGACAAACACAGAGATGAGATAAACTTTCTGCTTTAAATTGAAGCATGAAAAAGTGGAATAGCGGCCATTAAAAAAGCCCTAGCATTTCTGCCAAGGCTTCTTTTGAGATACGATCTAACTGATAAGCCAGTTGAGACGCAACGCATAACACACTGTTTTGGCCTGAAATTCAAATTACCCTCTTGATGTAATCCCCAGAAAAACGCCTCAAATGTTGATACATAATAATCGAGCATCTAACTGTGATACTGAAGAATTCTTTATAAAGAGTTCAACTGAGCACATTTAAACTGCATCTTTCAACAAATAGGTTGTTATATTACACTGATGCCAATAGGATAAATTTTTCAATGAACATTATATTTACCTGAACAGGGAAGTGAGTTCATGATTAAAGGGTTTGATTAAATGCTAGTAAATATTTTTTAAGGGACTATACATTATTAGCTGTTGGTGAAAAACAGACATAATGACTAAGCAGTAAAAAGTATTAATTTATCCAATATGTAATTCATAATTGAGGGAAATCTAATGACAACTGAAGTTTTAATTGACATTGCACAAGAGCAAATTAAAAAAAACCGTGCCGCTGTGATGGCTAAAATCAATTTAAATAATAATATGTCTCAAGGGTTTCGACTAGTTAACGTAAAAGATTACCAACAAAAACTACAACAATTAAAACAAAAAATAGCTTCTTACGAATACGCTAACCTATCGAATAAAACGCAAGATGAATCTATTATTGACATCATGACCCGTAAAGACGCTATTCAAGATTACTTAGATCAAAAGACTAAAAGTCAAATTCAATCAGGCCAACAAAACAATGCTTCCAGACACCAAATTGCTAACGCGAAATTAAAGCGTAAACAATTATTTATGATGTTTCTTGAAACAATTGAAGCACAAGAAGCGCTGAAAGAGTATGCAATTAAAATAGCCTCTGTTTGTAATGGTGTTGTTAAACAACCACCTGGAGCCTATTTTGGTGTTAAGGACTTTCATGGTGCCCTTGACAAAATTACCAACAGAAAACGTAACTACGATATTGGCGATTTAAAAGACGCCGCACGTATGACGGTTATCTTTGAGAATACCGAAGATATGATTGTTGCCAAATCAATGATTTCATTAACGGAAGAGTTTATAAAATTACAACATTTTCAGTCTGCTATGAAAGATAGATATGGAACAAGTACCGGTGATGCGGCAAAATATAATTGTGGTGCTACTGATGCAGGATATAAAGACATCAAATTTTTCCTAAAAATGAATAACGGTAATATTGGTGAATTGCAGTTAAATACTAAAAATATGATGGCGGCCAAAAAAAATGGTCACATTATCTATGATATTTTGCGTGACGGCGGCACATTAGATAAACCTTTTACCATTACTAATGCCGAAGTTATCAGAAAGGTAGCAAAAAACATGGGCGAAAAATGGTTTACATTTATTAAAACCCGCGTGCCTAAAGCTAAGATTTCCTTAACTGAAATTGAAAAGTTAGTGGCACGTTTAAACGGAAATATCTCTCGTGGAAATATAAGTTTAACCGTTAATTTAAATGAAATTAAAGCACTCTCCAGTGTTAGTCTAAGCATCTATGAGCAAGGAGATAACGCCCGCGTTTTATTGGACTAGCTTAGCTCATCCAACTGAGCTCATTACCTCCGTTAATATATAGTGGTAATGAGCAACTTTACATTGTACAGATTCATTTCATTTAAAAGGATAATGAGTGGCCAATTCATATCAAATTGAAAACAGAGGCTTGTACTTCTCTGATTCAAGTGGCAATACCCACCTTGGACATCAACTACGAATCGAAGAAGGTTTATCAAGCCCTTTTTTGATCCAAGGGATATTGGTAAGTAACAATTTTTCTACTGCCGACCAATTAGGCCAATTACTGTCTTGTCATTGGAATGAAATTGCCGATAATAAGCAGAAAGAGAAGCGGGTCTTTAATGGTTATTTAACCGAAGTACAATTGCTTGAAAGCCAAAGTGATCATGATTACCAACGCTATAAAATAACCTTAAGACCTTGGCTGTGGTTATTAACTTTAAGAAAAAATAGTCAAGTTTTTCAACAAAAAACATTATCGGCAATCCTAACCAGTGTATTCGACGATGCCGGTTTCTCAGGTAATTATACCTTGGGCTCATTACCTTCCGACGACAGAAACTACTGTGTGCAATATAACGAAACAGATTTCGATTTTGTTCAGCGCTTATTAGCAGAACAAGGTATTCATTATTACTTCACTCATAGCAGTAAAAGCCATCAATTAACTTTACATGATCCCAATTCTCCCTATGAAAACGCAACGGTCAACAAGCTAGACTTTATCGCTACTCGCTCAGGAGAAAAGGTGTTATTAACTAAGTGGCAGCCGAAGTTAAAAGTACATTCTGCAGCGATTAGTACGGTAAATTATGATTATGAAAGCACAACCCTCATTGATAGTGGTAATACTAAATCATCCAATAAAATAGCGAATAACACCAAATTAACCCAATATGAGTTTGGCACTAACTCCATCAAAGGAGATATGAGTGATTTATCTTCAGATACCGCCAAAATCAGACTTAACCAACTGCAAAGTGATTACATCTGTGTTGAGGCTGAAAGTAGTGTTGAAGACATTACTCTCGCAACCCAATTTAGTTTATCCGCACACCCTGATAGCAGCCAGCTAGGGGATTATGCGATAGAGTCAGTTGTTCATACCATTGAGGCATCGGAACAATCTGTAAAGTATCACAATAATTTTATTTGCCGCCCTATTGGCAACCCAAGCTTTCCTCAGCCAATCTCTAAACCTGTGATCAACGGTTTGCAGTCGGCTGTTGTTATTGGCGGTGACGTTGGTCAACCTCAGCATGATAAAAGTGGCCGTATTAAAGTACAATTTTATTGGGACAAGGTAGGCGGTGACAGCCCTAGTTGTTGGATACGTGTTGCTCAAACAATGGCAAGTGCTAGCCTTGGTATGCAATTTATTCCTCGAGTGGGTGATGAAGTATTAGTCAGTTTTGTCAATAACGATCCTGATCAGCCCATAGTCATTGGTAGTGTTTATAACAGTAAGAATAAACCGCCCTACCCTGAAGTAAACAGTTGTCAAAGCGGTATAAAAACTCAATTAGGTAAACAGTCAAACGAAATACGCTTTGATGATAAAGCTGATAAAGAACAACTTTATTTTCATGCCGCAAAAGATCATATTATAGAAGTTGAAAACAACTTTACTCAAACGGTAACCGCTGAGTTTACCAGTACCACTGAAAAAGCAATTGCTATTACCGGAAAAGATGACTACTCGCTAACCGTCACGAAAACGTTATCTGAGACGGCGAAAGAAATAAGTATCAAAGCTGATGATAAGATTACTTTAGCTGTTGGTGGTAACTCTATTGAAATAACCAGCAGTGGAGTGACGATTAAATGCGATAAGTTAACCATCAAGTCTTCAGGCGACATTGAAGCTAGCGGCACCAATATCAAAGTGAGCAGTACCGCTGATACTAAAATCAGTGCTGGCGCTAACTTTAAGGTAAGTGCTACCGCAAAAGTGGATATCCAAGGTACTGCGGGTGTAGCGATAAGCTCAACGGCACAAGTTAAAATCAGTGGTACAGCAGGTGCTGAACTAAGCTCTACCGCGTTAACTAAAGTATCCTCTTCTGGGATCACACAAATTTCTGGCTCTCTGGTACAAGTAAACTAATGTTAAAAAAAATTCCAAATTCAAACATCGCAGCAATCATTGAACGTTACCAACTTACGGAAGAGGCGTTAGCTGTACTTTCGCCAAATATGTTACCTAAGCAAGCGATAGATGCGTTAGTTGAGAAAGAGTTGTACAACGACTCCATTCAGTTTATTGCTCACGCACTGCCAATGATTGACGGTATATTTTGGGCGAGTGAAGCTCTTTCTCTCAGAAAAAATGAGTGGGATAATACTCAATTACAAGCCATTAATAGTGCCAAGCACTGGCTACAACAACCTAATGAGACAAATCGCATTCGCGCCAATCAACTTGCCGATAGAATTGGCTTAGATGTTGCGCCAGCTTGGGTAGCGAAGGCCGTTTACTGGTCTGGTACTGGCAGTATCGTATCTCCTGAATTACCTACTGTAATGCCACCAGACTTTTTATACGGTCATGCAATCGCAGCGGCAATATCTATAGCAGCAGCTATTCCCGAGTGGCAACCTGAAGATATTGGTTATGAAAAGTTTTATCTTACTGTGATAGAGCAAGGAATAAACATCGCGCAAGGTGCGCCATTACATATCACCCTGCTAACAATAAACGGAGAAAGTTGATGGGATTACCCGCAGCAAGACTAACCGACATGCATGTTTGTCCTATGCAAACCCCAGGTACACCACCTATTCCACACGTTGGAGGCCCTATAATCGGTCCAGGCTGCCCAACAGTATTAATAGGTAGCATGCCAGCATCAGTAATGGGAGACAGTTGTGTTTGTATTGGGCCACCAGATAGCTTAACTATGGGTAGCACCACAGTTTTCTTTGGCTCGAAACCCGCCATTAGAATGGGGGATACCAGTTCACATGGTGGCACTATTGTCGCTGGCATGCCAACTGTTCTAATTGGTTGAATCGGTCACTGAAAACCTAGGAAGAAGAGCTATTGTGCCCTAATTAACTGCTCAGGTGGCCTAAACTGACTAAAAAATGTTGGTTCAAGTGGATTTTCATCACTTTCAACGGCAATAATTAATCTTATCTCATCACTTTTATGATTAAGTTTTATTTCAGTTTGAGTCAGATTCATTTGATAGTTTTGATAAATAAGTCTTAACCAAGCCCAGTCTCCACTATAATTAATCGTAGTTTTTTGTCCCGCTGTATTAGTAAAAATAGCCAACAATTCACTTTTTGTTGTTAAGTCTGGCCAGACAAAATCACGCCATAACTTAGGGCCATGTTGATAGCTCATTAAAGATCGCTGTGAGAATAATTCAAACTTTAATAAACTTGCTGACATTGATTTAACATTTAGTTTAAAAGGAATTGAAAACTGCTTTTTCCCTTGCTGATATAATACTTGCTGTATTTCTTCTAACTTTGTCAATTGTTCTAACGCTACGGTACTAACATAGATAGCATCATTGGGCATAAACCCATTTAAAAAGATCTGACCATCTGCCCGGTTAAATTTAACTAACAACCGCTCAGTATGTTGGTCAAATAAACCTCCTAATTTAAAATAGCGGTTAAATTGCTTTAAATTAGCACTTGACTGGCTCTTTAAGCTAAAAGGGAAAGTCTTAGCAAACAGTGTGTAAAAAGGACTGTTGACCTGTTGTTTCCATTGTTTATCTATGTAGGTTGTTACTAGTTTTTGAATATTGGCATTCGTTAAACTGACGAATGCTTTTTTATAATCATCTAGTTTTTTAATATCAGGCTTAAGCTGACTTAATTGATATAAACTTTGATCTATTTCTGTCGAAGTTAATTGCTGAAAATACTCAGCATTAATATCATTACTTTTACGTGCTTTATCTAGCCATATTTTAACTTTAGCAAAGTGAGAGACAAAGTTACTTAACTTGCTAACACCATTTTCATCGGTCTTAATAAAATAATGATAACGAGAAAATTCATCTTTGATTGTCTTTTCCATCAGTCGTTGATCTTCACTCGGCGTAGCTGGAGGTGATATTTTCTTAAGTAATGACGTGGTTTTATCAGTGTTACTTTCTGTTATTTTATTTGAAACTAACGCTTGTAACTTGGGGGAAGTATAATAACCAATAACATCATACAGCTGCTTTAAAGGAGCATCAGTCTCAGCTACCAATAAACTTAGCGAGTAGCTCACACTATGATTTTCAATAGGCTTGAGTGAAATGTTATTAATAAACCCTCGCCAGTAATTTATGTATTCTCGCTGATATAATCTTTGTAACTGTTGTACAAGGTTATTAATTTGAAATTCATTAATTTGATCCCCCAACAGAGCCTTATTACTGTCAACGGTTTCTTTGATCAATGTAGCATTTGCATTTAAGTTAAGCGCGGCAAAACCTTGAGGTGTATAAATGAAAGGGACTTGCAAAATAGCAC
The DNA here is from genome assembly GCA_022969175.1 of Colwellia sp. Lineage (GTDB taxonomy): Bacteria > Pseudomonadota > Gammaproteobacteria > Enterobacterales > Alteromonadaceae > JALJPB01. The sequence goes on from JALJPB010000011.1 coordinate 82,925, forward strand.
TATCTTGTATCTGAAATAATTGCTCAAAATTATTTCCTAACTCTTCATGAACATCAACAACAGATGAAAACTGAGGTAACGCTTTAATGTAATCATAAATCACTTGAGCACTATTTTTAGTATGAATCTTCAATTCTGCCTGAGTTATCAGCTTTTTGTTAACTGTTATTTCAGGGATACCGAAAAAGTATAAATCGTCCATCAGCCTTAAAAGCCCATTGGGTATTAACGCATTTTCTTCGTTTACTTGCTGATAATAATTCTTTAATGCCAACCAATCTGTATGGCTGTGAGTTTGTAATGATTTGGTTAAAGACAATAACTTGGCTGTTTGTAATATATTGCCTGATTGTTGATAAGAAAATAATTTTGTTTCAATATCTCTGACTAACGAGGGTAATAAAATATTTAATAGCTCAGTATGATATGTTTTTTCAAGAGCTGGCAATAAACTAGGGTTAGGTACTAACTCAAAAATATATGCGGGTACTGGTCGTTTATAATCGCGATAAATATTACTTAGTTTGTCTAATTCCTTAATATTCTCCGCTAATTTGTTTATGTGATAAGGCGCTTGTTGAATACTTTTCTTGTAACCTTCAAGCTTCATTAATGTTTCAAGATTAAGTGATTGATAGTAATCAAAATTAACTTTTAGCAATCCGGCAGTTGTACCAACTATACCTAAAATGAATAGCCAATAGCTCACTTTAAATGCAAACAATATTCGTTGACGGACTTTATTTACCTGCGCCATCCCTGCCTCGGGTCGAACAAAGCGATTAAAGAATTCAGTAATGAAAATACTATGAGAAAATTTTTCTCCGTCAGGCACAATCATTTCATGATGTTCTAATTGATAGGCTACTCGCTTTGTTAGTGGGTCTATTGCAGCAGAATTACTTTCAGTGTTAGTAAAAAAGAAACCTCTAAACTGGTATTCTTGCGATGATGTTTTAGCCTGTAATAGCTCGGTTAAATAGAAACTAATATCACCTTTTATTTGCCTAAACTGAGCTGGTGCTGCAATAACCGACCGCCGAAAAGCTTCATTCAATTGACGTTCTAAGGCAAAGACTACTGCTCGGCCCATCTGAGAACAAAGCCCATCAAAAGCATTGTTGAACCAAGGTAAAGTAAAAGTGCCGATCGACTGAGAGGAACTATTGATAGCTCCAAAACAGCCCTCTAATTGATGATCTTCAAGTGAGGAAAAAAATGGACAAAAGTCTGCTAAATTGGCCATTTGATTGAATAAAACATAGAGAGGTAATTTTTGGCCACAAAGCCTCTGCGCTTCATCAACCACAACTCGGCTGTCATGAGCCATTTGTTTATTATGAGTCTTATCTTTACTAAGTAAGTGCTCTATCGACTGACTGAGCAAAATACCATTTAACGCTTGCCGAGATCGAAAAGCCTTTACTCTAGAGATTAAAAGTTTAATACAGTTTAATGAGCGGTAATCGTCTTCAGATAAGTTTACTGTCAGCATTACCGCATTATTTTTCAACCAGACTTGGATCACAAAGTTACTATCGATATTGATGAGTGAACTATGCCTAAAGCCCATCTGAGTAAGCACTGTACTATCAGATTGAATATTATGACTAATATATAAATACCAGGGTAGGCGATATTTTTGTTTATATTGCCCTCTGTCTTTTAGCTCACGTAATAACAAGTTAAACAATCTTTTAACAGTAAGTTTATCTTGTTTTTCAAGTGTTTTACGCTGCTTAACAGCATCATCTTCACGGTTTCTAAACCATAAAACTATTGCCGATATCACCGTTAAGGCCATTGCAGGGCCTAATAACCAATATAAACTAGGAAAAATATACCAGGAGAGACTAAAACTAAAGAATAACAGGGTAAATAGTAAGGCAATAAGATGTTGCTTTGTCAGCGTAATGGTCATAATACTGAATTACTTATGTTATCTAGCTGAAAAACAATGGCTGAGGTTTGATATGTTTCTTTATAATACTGTTTTTGCTGTTCAGCTACCGATAAAGAACTAGCACTACTGTAAACAACATAATAAACGCCAATCTGTTTTATCAATAATTCATACCGATTACTATCTAGACTTAGGGCAAATTTCTTAGCATTCTCTTGAACAGAAAACGAGCTTAATTGCACACGATAAAGTGCTGATATTGGCTGTTGATTATCTAAGTCTGGCTGTAGTTCATTAACGATAAGACCTTCATTTTTATTGGTCTCAACTAACGGTCCTTCATCTATAATATAATTGGCGTTAATCTCATTTATCTCTAGAAAAGCTCGACTTCTTGCAGGGTAAGTCTCTTTGAACCAATAGTCAAAAAATGTGACAACCAGAATAATTAAGACAATAAAAATAAAGGTAATAGAAAAGTATCGCCGATTGCTCACAAGCAACAAGGGCTTATTTACTGGGCTTTCTTGCATAACCACTTCAGGTGTAATTTTCTTATCCGTAACCAAAGCGCTAAGTTGCTTTGTAACAATACCTATTTTTTCCGACTGACGAGAGCGATAACGTCCTTTAAAGCCCATTTGCAAAAAAATATAGATAACCGACAATAAATCACTCATTTTACCTGATAGGCGCATGGCTTTTTCAGTGATAGTAAAAAATAAATCACCGCCACTTTGAAGATTAAAGAGTTCACTTAATAAGGTATTGTTCTCCCAGCTAACGCTTGCTCCCCAACTACCATGAATAATAAATTCATCTAATACAATGCAGTGCAAACAACAAAGCTTGTCGATAACGGCAGTGGGGTAATTTAACTTTTGACCTTGTTCACTCAAATCGACAATATGCTGTTTCAATAAGCTTTTAAAAACAGGCAGATTATCAGGTTTTGGTAATCGGTCTAACGTCAGCAATATCGATAATAAGGGCATGCTCAGGTTATAAAGATCGTTATCTGAATAATCAAAAGTTGTTTGATTATTCATGACACTCTCGCCGAAGTCTATCGAGGTGGTATTTTGCGAAGCTGCTGACATTTGTATAACTTAACCCATTGCAAGTGCGTATAAAGTGATAGTTAGATCTGAGATCCTATTATCGACATGCAAATTTAGCGCTTCACCTTTATTTAGCATATCAATCCATAGCTCATTTTTTATATTCACTTCAAAATATGTTGCGTTCGATTTAGGTTTTAATTCATGTGGTGCGACCATTAAGTGACGCAATTCCACCCCAGACATAGCATTGCGAACCAGTTCAACAATATTACTATTACCTGCCAAGGTAGCTGCTTGTGGTAGCTGAGATGCGATATCATCAACACTCATCGATGACTCAACACTCATCACAAAACGACGTTCTGTCATACTATCAGGCTTGTCAATTAACGTACGAAGTAATCGACGTTTTTCAAATAACTTATCATCCCAGTCAAAAACTACCACAGAATCTAGTAATACCAGACTTAATTGACTGTGTAGTTTAATAAAAATAGGGCTAAACACTTGATAAAGTTCGTCATACTTTAACATTTTAAATTGATTTGGTAACTCAGGAGTTAAACCAGATAATTCAGCTGATAATGTCGTTAAGTCCCGATATAGCTGGTGAATAGTATATTGCATGTCTTGTTGAACCCAGGTGCCCCAAGGCAACCATCTATTCAACGTTTGCAGCCACAAATAGTCTTTATATAATGTTGGTTCGCTCTTACTATCTTGACCGAAAGAAATACGCTTTTGTACTTCTTGTGCTCGAGTTTGTATCAAGCTTTGTAGCATTTTAATTTTGTCATACAAATATATAGATGCTTGAAAATGAATACAGGCAGGTATAAAGCTCTTATCAAATATAACTTCACCCGTTTCTCTCGTTTCTAGAATACGAGCAATAGGAAAAGATACAAAACCTGCCATGTCCTGCTTACCAATAGATAAACTAATATTATCGCGGGCGACTTCAAGTTCAATACTATCATTTTGGAAAGAGGCATTGTCATAGCTTGTCATCGTTTGACAGAAATATCGGGTATTTTGTGTACTTTCCTGTGCAAACGCTGCCGCCCCTTGAAGTGCGATAGGTAAAGACAGGTAAACATTTTTCTCAACCGCATCGGCTGGGACATCAATAACAATTTCTTCTGTTAAATGAAAATAGTAGCCATCAGGAAATAGTCCACAACAGTTTGTTACCGCTATTTTTCCAATTTTCAATAGATCGGTATTTAGGGTAATGTCACTTAAACCAAAATGTTCGCTGTAGCCATGTGTACTGGCGTAATTTTGAATATATGATTTATTATGTATGGCTTGTTGTTGGAAATGTTGAGGTGAGATAAAAATCCCCTCCTTCCAAACAACTTGTTTAGCTAACTCCAAGTGGTTTCTCCCAATATAATTACCATGGCCAAAAGCTGTCCTCTTTGACTGACTCAAAATTAACGGTTAATGAATCAATAGAAATAGTTACATGCTCGATATCTTCAACGTCCTTAATCTCTATCCAAGCTCTGGTTTTAGCTTGAGAATAATTAGAAAACTGAACAAACACGGCTAAAAATTTAGTTCCTTGAGCAACTGCTAATGTGGTGACTCGTTTTTCAAGAGGCAGAACACTAGCAAGTGTTTGCCTTTTAACTAAATCATCCGCAAGAACTGAGATATCTTTTTCAAATAAATCAAGTATCTGAGCTGACTGAAAGGCATCAATACTTTTAAGCTGATACAGATTAACAACAACAGGGTTGGCATTACTAACGTCTGAAGGGTTTATATTATCACTGGCCTGAAGGATCATTTTTAACTCAACGGGCTCTGGTTCTGTACTTGAAAATACACTACAAGCCGACATAGATAAAGCCAGTAACAACAGTAAAGTAGTATTTACAAAAGAATGTAAACGATCAGTCATTGCCTGCCTTCTTCTTTTCATCATTATTCATCACTGAATTACCTTGCATATTCTCAAGTAGTAACGCCTTAAATAAACGATGATATTCACCTTTTTCTAAGCGGCGATTGAACGACTTACGATAAGAGCGCCAATATTGTTTTTCTTTCTGTACAAAGAAAGGTGTACCAAAATCATCAAAAACATCTTCGAGGTGCGCTGGTGAAAACTCGTTAATAAAAGAGGTTAAGGTTTTATCTATCACTTGAAAAATCTTACTTTGCTGATCGTTGTTGCTAGCAATTTGATTTTCCAAAAGACTTACCAATTGTGATATTTGCTTACTGCCACCGTCACCATTAGATAGGGATAGATTCCCTTCTCTGTCAACAGTATTGACCAGAGATTTTTTCATCAAAACAACATCTACATCATCAGAAAAAAAAGTTTCAACATTCTCAACCTTTTCACTAAACACCTTGTTGTCATGTGCATCAACCACATCTACATTTAAAGATATTTCTTCGTCTTTGAATGGGTCATCCTCAAAAGGATCATCTGAAAATACGCCATTAGAAGCAAAGTGCGGTGTTTTGTCTTGTGCCATTACTTGCCCTTTTTCCATACCGTCATTTTCACCTATCATTACAATAGTATCTTGAAAATCCTCTTCATCAAGACTGCTCTTTGAGAAATATGCTTGATAATTGCGATCTATTTCAATTTCTTCGTCATTGTTACCATCTTCTTCGTTGATATTTATGATAACACTCACTAGCATAATATAATCAGCAATACCTATGATAGTGCCATCTTCTATCATGACACTTTTGCCAGGCGCTAATGTTACCCCTTGTATAGTAAGATTTAACCCACTATACACCTGTATCATCATCTTGCCTTTCTGAGCGAAAAAGCAACCGTGTTTTAAAGCGACTTTACCGGTACGATCTGGTAACTGAATATTACAATCAAATGCTGAACCAAAATCCCCACCTTGCTCAGGTAAAGTAACAATGCGATTGGGTACACTTTCATTTGCTGGTATTTCAGTTAATTGTATCGTTATTGCCATTTAATTTACTACTAATTATTAAAGTAATGAGCTATCGAAATAGCTCATTTTACTGAATAAAAGGGTTATGATGCAATATTCACTTCAAAATCATTGCCGTCAATGCATTTTACTGTCACTGCATTAATCTCTTTGCCTTCACTCAATAAGGTAATACATTGTTCTGCCAACCTGGGCATTAAGGAGCGGTTAATAATTTGCTCTATACCACGAGCACCTGTCGTTGGATCATTATTTTTATTCACAACATAGTCAATAAATGCTTGATCATAATCAAAGCTTGCTTTGTATTGCTCAACCAGTTTTTTACGAATACGGTTAAGTGCTATTTCACAAATCTTACCTAACTCTTCATCATTTAACGGGTAATAAGGTACCACAGTTGTTCGGCCTAAAAAGGCTGGTTTAAAATATTGTTGCAATGCAGGCCTAATTTCTGCGACAAGATCCTCATTAGATAATCGTTCTTCATTAGCATCACAAACATCACAGATCGCCTGATCAGCAGCATTCGAAGTCATAATAATAATGGTATTGCGAAAATCTACATTTCGACCTTCACTATCAGAAATACACCCTTTATCAAAAATTTGATAAAACAAATCGTGAACACCAGGATGAGCTTTTTCCATTTCATCTAATAATAAGACTGAATATGGGTTACGACGAACCGCTTCTGTCAGCACTCCCCCTTTGCCAAAACCTACATAACCTGCTGGTGCACCAAGTAACATGGAGATTTTATGCTCCTCTTTAAACTCAGTCATATTTATAACGGTCATATCATTGCTACCGCCATATAATAGGTCGGTCAATGCCACAGCAGTTTCTGTTTTGCCGACACCACTTGGGCCACACATTAAAAATACACCAATAGGCTTTCTACTATCCGTTAGGCCTGCACGAGAAATACGAATACTTTTAGCTAATTCACTAATGGCTGTACTTTGACCAATAACACGCTTATGTAGATTTTCTTCAATAGTTAGTAGCTTTTTAACCTCATCGCTCAACATATTACCAATTGGAATCCCCGTCCACGAAGCAATAACTTGCGCAATAGTCATATCGTCAACCATTGCATTCACTAATGGCTCTCCAGCTTGAAGTTTTTCCAATTCTGCCAGCTTCAGGTTTAGCTCACTGTGCTTCGCTTTATCTTCCACATCACTAGCTAAATTATCTGTCACTTCAACTTGCAAAGCTAATACACTTTCAACTAACACTAGCTCATCTTGCCAACGAACATTTAGCGCCTCAAGTTCACTTTCAACCTTTGCAATATTGTCAGTTAGTTCTTCAACTTCAAAATTAACACTATCAAACACAGCTGATTCTCTTTGCATCACTTCAAGTTCATTGTGCATATACAAAAGGCTTTGCTCTAAACTTTCAATTGATTCGGGTTTCGCCCCTTGAGTTAAAGCAATTCGAGCACAACTGGTATCTAATAAACTGATAGCTTTATCCGGTAACATGCGTGCCGGTAAGTAGCGTATAGACAAATTAACGGCAGCAGTAACGGCCGATTCTCGAATATAGACCTTATGATGGGCTTGTAATGATTCAGCTACCCCACGTAACATTTGAATAGCATCAGTTGCAGAGGGCTCTTCAACCTTAACCACCTGAAACCGACGAGTTAAAGCAGGATCTTTTTCGAAATATTTTTTATATTCATCCCAAGTCGTTGCCGCTATAGTTCTAAACTCGCCACGGGCTAATGCTGGTTTTAATAAATTTGCCGCATCATTTTGCCCTTCTGCACCACCAGCGCCAATTAAGGTATGCGCTTCATCAATAAAGACAACAATTGGTTTATCAGAATTTTTGACTTCATTAATCACATCCTTTAACCGATTTTCAAATTCACCTTTAACACTGGCGCCAGCTTGTAGCAGGCCCAAGTCTAAACTATGGATTTCTATATCTTTAATAATCGAGGGTACTTCGCCTTTAGCTATTTTGATCGCTAGGCCTTCAACAATGGCAGTTTTCCCGACACCGGGCTCCCCGACAAAAATAGGATTGTTTTGCCTTTTTCGACACAAAATATCAATAGCAGTTCTAACTTCTTGATTTCGCCCTAATACATTGTCAAGTTCACCATCACGTGCCGCTTGAGTTAAATTAGTGGTATATTTTTCTAATGCATCACCCGAACTGGCTCCTGCAGTACGTGCACCAGCTGATTGTGTGCCTACGTGAGCTACTTTTAATTGTGATATTTGATTACGTAATGCTGATTCAGAATAATTATCCAGGCTTTTTAGCGATAAAACTTTTATTCCTAATTCACTTGTTTGTTGACTTGCTAATATTAAATGCAATGCGGTTAACTGGCTATGTGAAAAATCAACAGTAGCAATTAACCATGCGGCTTTAACTAACTCTGTTAAGTTACCACTTAAGCTAGGTTGGCCTTCAAACCCTTTGTTTAATTTGGTCAGTTTAGCTGCGAGTTCTTTTATAACAGCATCTACATCTATTTTTTGTTTGGTAAAAAACTCACTCACCTCTGTCGCAGGCTTATATATTATTTGCAGCAGCCAGTGCTCAAGTTCAATTGAAGGATAATGAGCATTCATTGCATCACCAGCAGCTAACTCTAAAGCACGTTTTGTATCAAAGTCTAACTTTGCAATTAAATTAGGTAAATTTACTTGAGACATATATTAATCCTTAACTAGGTGAATCAGATAAACAACAGGCTTATTCTGCTGAGAGTTTTTTAAATGAAAACCGCGACCTAAGCGGGCAGTTTTCTCGGTATCTACTGATATTTGAATACGTTTGAACCAACTATCTGGTGCTTTTAGATAAATTGCAATTTCTGTTTTATCGCGCAAATAACAACGAGTCATATGTGCTAGTTCACGAAGCCAAGCCGTATCATCATTTAAGAAGTTTAATTGCTCTTTCGACTTAGCGGTTATGGTAATATTAATTCTTTGCTTTGATAACCAACAACACTGACCTAACAAAAACCCTCGCCCTAACTGGTTATTTTGTTGAGTACAACCAGCATTCAACCGACCATTTATCGAATTTTTCTTACCCAAACGAGTCCAGTTTTCTTGATCAAGTTTGAACTTATTTAGTTGACCACTATTTATCGTTACTTTCAAAGAAAAATAATCAGCTAATACTTGTTGTAAATCATCCAGAGAACGGTTTGGGCTCCCCAGCATCATACTATAACCTAGCCAGTTTTTATTTTCTGGCTCATCTGGTAAAGCAGTTAACTGAGCAAGACAAGTTGTTAATTGCACTTGTTGCCTTCTATGATATTTTTTCTGAAATGATGCACTATTAAAATACCGATCGATTTCATCCGTCAATATCAAGTGAGTTTTTTGGACTGTACGAACATACAACTTAAAATAACGTTCATTAAATATATTTAGGAAATCAGTTAATGCATATTGTTCATTATGAAATGCTGTTAGTAATTCTTCATAAATATAAACAGGGACAACACTATAACCAGAAGTTAATGATGTTTTGCTACTTGAAATAATTGCCTTTTGATCAATTAATTCAAAATCACTAATTTCGGTCGCTATGTTATTAGGCATAGGATCAGCTTCAATCACCAACTCAAATGGTTTAGGACTTTCAGCAAAATGGCGATTTAGAATCCTTATCAGTGGAACCAAATCAAATAACTCGGGTTCACTCAACGCTTGGTCTAGTAAAGGTGAATTTTGTACTAAAGACATTGTTGCGCACCATGAAACTTTTCAAACTGAATAACTTCTTTTCCTTTGTCTGTGACTAAGGTTACCTCTAATTCAATAAAGCGATCAAAACTACAAAAACTAGCAAAAAATCGGTTCAAGAGGTGGACAAAAAGCCATATATTTGCAGAACTTTCATGATCAAAAACAGAAACATCAAGACGAATTAATGTACCAGAAGTAAAAACATTCACCCCATCAATAAAAACCCGTGCAACTTTTTGTTGATATTCCACTTTTTGAATGGCCGATGTTAATTCTTGCTGTTGCTGAGAACGGCTAAACACTGACAATAAATTCCGCAATTTTTCAGCTGGATCATTAACATTTATTAATGAACTAAAATTAGTACTTAACAGCTCAATCAGCTGCCAATGGAGTTGTTGGGATTCATTTGGGTAATAGGGGATGGTTGGAATGTTATGAGATACCAATTTACCAGCTAGCTCTATCGCCCCCGCAAACGTGACTTCGTTACCCGCAATAATGGAGCAAGGTGCTCGGCCATTACAACAATTTAATTGAGTTGATAACAAATGCGATTGTTTAGCTTCATGCTGTCTATAACTTGTGGGGTCAAAACTAATCGATAAATGATGCTGAAACTTCCTGTCTCTGTTGATATGACTTTCAGCAAACCAAAATAAACCATGTTCTTTATCAAAATAACGTTTAGCAAATAAAGGCTGCAAAGGGAATTCACCGTCAGGTTTAACTTCTTTGACACTTTCTATAGATATTATCTCTATATCTGCCGATTGGTTGCTAACATCAGGGTTTAAAGGAACCGATAATTGTTGATGATCATAATATATAGGTTCGGCCCGATGAGTAAACTGGTTAACGACTAACGATGTATTTAATTGAAAGGCACTGGTATCAAATAAACTGATGTATTCAGTTGGGATATCTTTAACAAAAAAGCTGATTATAACTTCGTTAGTGTTGAGGGCTAAACAAGCATTATTAAGACCTTCAAGCTGAAAATATTTTCTTTTTTCACTGTAATTGAAATACTCAAGTAGCATTTGATATGCAGTAAATTCATTGGCTTTCTTATCCAGTACATTGAAGTCTACGTCAAGACAACGAGGCTTAAGGCATGACTTATCAAGTAACGTTTTCAAAGTAAAATGTTTATCTGAAATACAGATAAAAGATAACTGTGAAAGTAACAGCTCAATCAAGCCTGTGGCACCTTCACCAAAACCATTGAGATACAAACTTAACTGCTCTGGCATCAGTTGTGAAATTAGCCCATCAGGGTCATTGGTATTGATTTTTAATTGGATTACCGCATTGGCATCATGCTTTATCGGTAAATCAAAAGGAAAAGGCGCGTACCTTGCACTGACATCATTTAAAGTCAGTGGCGATAATAAGGTGTCATTACAAAACTTGAATTGACATACTTGGCCACTTTGATTTTTAACTTTAATCTCTTCATGTCTTGAGATCTTCTGTGCTTCGACAAAAGTGCTATTATCTGCCTCAAATTTAACGCTCATTACTGAGGGCATGAGTTGATTGAAGGATGGATATAAAACCGAACAAACCGAATTAGAAAGATGAGGCAACTGTTGTTCTAGTTTCATTTCATTTTTTGCACTGAGTAAAGCAACCGACTCTAGTAACCGGGTAATATTTGGATCTTCATACAGTTTTTCATTCAAATGCATACTATTTGCTGCATCTGCATGTTTAGCTTTAAATTGTCCACCAGAACGCCTAAGTAGAGACAGTTCACGTTCAAAATAACGGTTAAGTAACTCAGACAACTTCATTCTCCATCGACAAACTAAAGTCGCTAATATTTAATTTGCTGTTCAATTGAAATTCCTGCCCATTAACCAGATCGCCAAAAATGGTGAAGCTAATAGTATTACTTTTATCGGTATTGGCAAGTAAACTAATCTCAACATTTTCTATACGGTGTTCAAAACTCCGAATAAGTGCTTTGATACGGGAGGTAAAAATAGTCTTTCCCAGTTGGTAATTTAAACTTTGAATATCTTCTACCCCAAAAGCAAAAATAGAGTGCTGTGATTCGATCAAGTTTGGGTCTAGCAAGATAAGAGGTGCTTCACTTTCAAGAAGTTGTTTTAAATTATATTTAATTGAAGTCACTAAATTTGATTCATCACTTGAATGTAAGTCACTCAAAAAAGCTTTAATAAAAACCATCAGCTCCCCTTTCCTAACTCAGTAGTAAGAAGTATTTGCCCTGCAAACATGTCAAATTGATACTGAGGCTGTAAAGCAACTTCACAAGTATACTCACCAGGAGAATGTTCAGACTCCTTTACCTTCACTTGAGCACTTCTTAAAGGATACTTGGACAAGGTTTCGTCATTTGCCGACGAGACATTCGAAACATATTTGCTTAGCCATTTTGACAAGTGTAATTCACATTCACTAGCGTTTAAGAAACTGCCTAAAACATCACGTATTTGTACTTTTAAATAATGAGCTACACGACAACAAATTAACGTAGTTTGAATTAATGAAAGTACTTTGTCATCACCACTATCTTGACCTAACCATACAGAGTGATTATCCATAAAATAATATTTTTTTGTCAGTGGACTATGAGATAAAGGAATAAAGCCTAATTTGGCATAAAACTGAGCAATATTGCCAAACAGACGTATATTAGGCTGGGGTTCATACCAATTATGCTCTTTACTGGTATCAGGAAGATTCACAACAGCCCCTTGTAACCTATCATTCCAACGAGATTTTAAAAAACCAAACCAACTGATACGGTTGAACTCTCGAACAATGGTTGATACAAAGGCAAAATGTGCCAAGCCATAGAGGCCACTTTGTTTATCTAATGAAGTCTCATTAAATAAAAAGCCACAGCTATAGTTTTTATATACAGAACGTAATTTAATTTTAGGTAAGGCCAAGCCGATAAAACGGCTAGAAGTCATACTTCTCAATTTTTGCCAACTTTGATAATCAGGTCCATCAACAACACGTTTCACACGCTGAGTATCCGTCAACCACTGCGCCCCGGCTTCACCAAAGAAAGTATCATCTGGAGATAGAATAAATGGACATAAACAATGTTGACCTAGTTCACCAATCAACTCAAGCGTATATATATCATCATAATCACTGAAATCATTTAACTCAGCACTAACTTGATGATCAATAATAATAGTCCCAAACGGCTCACCACCTAGAGTATTGAGTTCTTTGTTACCTATTTTGTTATACAACTGACTACTTTTTAAACTACTTGATAAATTCACATCAGCCGATATGGTCTCCCAATCAAAATCTAAACATTTTATTTTAATTCTGTTTCTATTAAAGGGAACACTAACTAAGTTATTAAGACCTCGCCAACTAGCTTCAAGCTCTTTAAATTTTGAATTTTGCATGATTGTTGAGAGCTGAAGACTCAATAATGAATCGATATCAGCAATAAGCGTTATTAGTAACGCTTTAAATTTTTCGGCAGTTGACAATAAACTTACATCTAACTCAGCTAAAATCACTATTGATTGCTGTAAATACTGAGGTTCATCACTATTTAATAGATTAAACCTTGCTAACCAATCAGTATTTTTTGTTATTTTCATGTGTTATTAAGATCTATTTATAAGTTTGCTAGTATTGAGAAAGGGAATGCTTGTACTTTTTTTACCAAAAAATAAAATTAAGCTTAGGTATATTATTGTAAATAGCCCAAATAGAAAAATGACCAGAGTACTCTAAGATACTTTAAAGACTTACACATACTTTATATATACCTATATTCATCCTAGTCATGACAGAAGGTTAAATGAAAATAAAGATCACAGCTCTTGGATTAGAGCTGTAATCTGTTATCAAGCTCTAGCCTGGGATCTTAGCAACCATACGAACGGAAGTCGTTAACGACTCCATCTGTAGCCATGGTTTCAAGTGAGCAATAGCTGAATAAGAGCCAGGTTTCCCTGGTTGCTCAACAACTTCAATTGCTGACTCAGCTAAAGGTGTTTTTGCTCGCTGTTCATTACCAATAGCACCTGGATTAGTAAATTGGCTAATCCATGTATTCAAGTCACGTGAAACATCAGCAGCATCTAGATTCGACCCTAATTTATCTCGTCCCATTATTTTCAAATAATGTGCAATACGGCTACTTGCCATAATGAATGGCAAACGTGCTGAAATTGCAGCATTAGACGTTGCATCCGGATCCGTATAAGTTTTAGGTTTTTGTGTTGTTTGACCACCAATAAAGACCGCGTAATCAGAGTTTTTATAATGAACTAATGGTAAAAATCCTAGATCACTTAACTCTTTTTCACGTTCATCAGTTAAATTAACTTCTGTAGGGCACTGTTGCTGGATATCCCCTGCTTCAGACTTAAAAGTCAAGTTGGGCAAAGCTTCTACTTTACCGCCATTTTCTAAACCTCGAATTGATGTACACCAACCTGAAGCTGTATATGATTGAGTCATTTTAAGGCCCATTTCATATGCAGCATTAGACCAAACGATTTGATCATTACCTGTTGGTTTTGGGCTACCCTCAGTATCTGTACCTAACTCCTCATAATCAAAAGACTTAGTTGAAATACCCTTTTTACCATACGGTAAGCGTGCAATTGTTTGAGGTAAAGTTAAAGTGACATAACGTGCATCATCACTTTCTCTAAATGAATTCCAAGAAGCATATGCAGGTGAATCAAATGCGGAGGCAATTGGTTTACCTTCATTAAAGACTTCATAGCTGTCTAATTCAAACATATTAGATGAAGCAGCAGCAACAAAAGGAGCATGACAAGCGGCGGCAACTTCACCCATATAGCGTAACAATGAAACACTTTCATCACTGGCATCAAATTGATAATCACCAATTAATAAACCGTAAGGTTCACCACCAGCTGTACCGTATTCTGCTTGATAAAGCGTATTAAATAAAGGGCTACGGTCTATTGCCGGCGCATCTTCAAATTGCTCTAAAATATCATCGCGATTATAGTCTGCCATTTTGATTTTTAAACTTGCGCCTAACTCGCTTTCACGGACCATTTTATTCAAGCCGCGCCATGAACCTTCTAGCTTCTTGAATTTATCTTGCTGCATAACAGCCGATAATTGCTTGGAAAGCTTTTCATCAATAGCTGCAATGGCATTTTCAATAGTCTTAGTTAAATTTTTATCCCAAGTGACAGTACCATCAGTCGCCTGATCCATTAACGTTGAAATTAACTCTTTAGTCGCATCGGGTGTGGTTTGCGTTGTTGCAGCAATTGCACGATCTAAAAAACTAAGATCTTGTGCTTCACCTTCTGGTGCTGCGCCCTGTTCTTGTTCTGTGCTCATTATGCATCATCTCCAGAGTTAAGGCCTAGTTCATCAGATAACGATTTAATCGTATCTGCACTAGTTAGCACTTCTTTCAGTAATTTTTCTAAATCACGAGACCGATCGGCTTTACTAAGTAAGACTTTTAATTGGTTGCGTGTTTCCACCAAGTTTTTAAGTACATCGACTTTTTCAACAATTGCTTCTGGGGTAAAATCTTTCATTGAAGAAAAAGATAGATTAGCTTCGATTTGACTATTATCATCGGTCAAAACGTTATCAACTTTCATTTTAAGCTCTGGACCTATACGACTTAATACTGTGTCAAAGTTGTCTTTATCTATTTGAAAAAACTCACGGTCTGCAGCATCAGGCTTATCTTCTCTGTCTGCTGAAAAATCACCAAGAACACCAACAACAAAGGGCAGTTCTTTCGTTTCTAAAGCTCCGTTAGTTTCAACATCATAAGTGATGCTAACGCGATTTTTACTGACGCGTTTATGTTGTGAATTTAATGCCATTATTACCTTCCTACGTTCATTTTATATTGATTATTTTAAATCTGCTTGTGAAGTGATTTCAGCAGTTTGTGTATTAAAGGCAACTTCAGCTGATTTTTCAACTTTACCACCTTCAGTTTCAACATAATAAGTGTGTGCAATAGTTGAATAGGTCATAGAGTAATTCTCTGACGGTTGACTACCGTCACTACCTGCCACGCTATAGCTTGAAATACGTGCATTTTCTAATGTGGTAATTAAATAAGGCATTAACCCTTTACCCGCACGATTTGGTTTAGTGAAAACGATCTCGATTGTCTTACCCGTCTCACCAGGAGCAAATAGAAAAGTCGTTAAATAAGGACTCGCGCCATCTAATTGCTTTGAACATTGAACTTCGCCAAGAGCAACCATGCCGCCATCATTATTATCAGAATTACCAATATCTACTGTTACATTTCTCATGGCACTCCATGACATAGAATCTATAGCAAAAAAACCTTTCTTTCCGCCGATGTCCGTTACCGTTGCAGAGCCTTTAATGGTGTCGTTTCCATCAATTCTCATGTAAATTGAAGCCATATTCTATTCCTCGTTGTGTTTATATTAATTCACGTAGATCTTTATTGATTAAAATGTATAACTAATTGTAAATTCTCTTTACCAACTAAACTCCGAATCAGAAGAATTTTCTTTGCTCTCGGCTGCACTAGATGAAACACCTTCGTTTACAGATGTTAAAGCTACCGAAGTTGTTGATTTTGAATCACTCGCCTCTTCATTTATAACTGATACTTTCTCCCCTGTCGAGTTGTTATAACTCCTCGGAGCAGTAACGCTATAGGCAGGAAGGTCTGCTTTATCTTCGCTTATCCCCGTCACCAAATTAATTTGCCCTAAAACCTTATCATTTCCTAAGACCAATTCAGCCATTAAATCAGGTAGCGACATATAACCCCAACGTATCGCTTTCTCTAACAAATATGACACCGGGCTATGTGGTTCATTTTTAGCAAAATAGTCCGCTAGTATACGCAACTTTTGAAAAGCAAGGTCCCGATTCAGCGCTTGATCGCCAGTTTCAATAAAGGCTGATGGTTGTATTTCCTCTATTGCACTTTCTTCAATTACATTAATTTTTTCAAGTCCACTCTCTGCCGTATTTTGTACAACAGACTTATCGTTCACTGCCGACTGTTTGGCCTGTTCCAGAGGCCATTTAGAGTAGCTTTCTTTAACTAAATACTCTATTGCTTGCAAACAGTCTAGCAGATTAGTTTTCAAAAACTGTGTACTGATCACTGACAAAGATAATTCTGCCATTTTCTTTTTAAGCCAATCGTCAAGTATAATTAATGAACGAATAGCGAGATCGAGTGCGTTGATCGTTTCTGTAATATCTTCTTTGCATGAGGGAAAGTCTTTTACGGCTTGGGCTTTTAATTTCGGTAATGTGCCCGCTTTAGTTGCCGATAGATATTTCGCATGATCAGTATCACCAACCAAGGCCAGCATCTGTAATGGCATATACAATAAACCGCTACTATTACTTTCCCCAAGCAATTGAATTAAAGGTTTTAACTGTAAACCAGCACGCTCTGATGCTTGTTCAGATTCTTCAGATGACTTTAGTTTCTTATCTGGTAAACATGGATTAACATCGGGCCAAAAAGTTTCAATAAAAGGAGTTAATGTTGCCAAACTTAGCGAAACTTTATTAATAGAGTCCCTTTGAAAAGCCAACGACATTGCCCACCAACAGTAAATTTCGATGTCTTTGCTTTTTTCAGTAAGTGTCAACCAACAAGCATCACTTACCGCTTGCCAATTCTTCTGATTGTCTTCAAAGAGTTCTTCATCACTAGAAGAGTCTGGTGTTTCAATAAAACGACGAAAAGAAGATTGAGCGGTGTTAAAAGTATTTCTTAAAGCACGATATTGTGTACGATCATCCTTAAGATAACACCCTGAAGGTTTATCTCCCTCGATAGGCTCTAATAGTTGTTTGTAATCCAAAAAAAACCTCATTAACCTTTATGTTAAGCCAGAATAAAAAGGCTTAGTAATATTTAAAGTAATTGTGAAAGAGTTTTAAATCAAGTCATTAGTTAATTTAAAGTATGTCTAATCCAAAAATGGTCTACATTCATACCAGTATCGAAACCTTTAAACAAATCTGCATCATCCCAGCTCCGTACTTAAAGCATTAAAAATAGTCTCAGCGGTATCAAAATCATAGGCATCAACTGCATCAACCAGACTAGTCAACTGCTGATAATATTCAGTACCTTGGAACATCGGTTCAAGCTTTTCTAATATATCTGCAGCGTCGGTATCAAAATCTTCGATCAGTTCTTTGAGCTCTTCAAAAAGTGGTTTTATTTTCTCTCTATTTAAAGTTTGTGATTTTGCGATACTTTTCACTGGACTTGATATCTTAATTAACTCTTCAACGACAGGATTCAGCTCTTTGACAACGTCTTTAAGTAGACTTTTCATCTGCTCGCTGAGTTGACTATCAGTAATCAAGTTTTCGGATTTTTGTGCCTCTTCACAAGCGTGTTCTAATGCTTTTGCTGCATCTTGTACTCTTTCAGCTCCGATGTTACCTGCTGTTCCCTTTAATGTATGAGCACAACGGGTTGCAGCGTCTTCATCACTATCTTGTACGGCATCAAAAAACAACTGCTCAAAATTTTGATAACTCGTGGCAAAACGTTTCAGTAACTTCAAATATAATGTTTTATTGTTCTGGGTAACGGCTAATCCTGCTTCTGTATTGATACCTAACACAGTAGGTATCTCAGCTTCATTGGTGTCAGAAGTTAACAATTCCGTGGGCATTTTTATTTTTTCCTTAGGCTCTTTAGGCGTGATCCATTTTGCCATAGTGATGAACATTCCGTTAACATTAATTGGTTTGGCAATATGGTCATTCATTCCACAAGCGGCAACTCTCGCTTTATCTTCGGCCATAGCGTTAGCTGTCATAGCAATGATAGGTAACGTTTTATATTTCTCAAGCGCCCTAATTGTTTTAGTGGCTGTATAGCCATCCATCACTGGCATTTGACAATCCATTAATACACCATCAAATGACTGCTTTGTTAATTCATCTACGGCTTCTTGACCATTTTCAGCTAAGGTTACTAACAAACCATTAATTGTCAGCAGTTCCATAGCAAGCTCTTGATTTAGTTCATTATCCTCTACCAATAAAATTTTTGCACCTTGCAAATGCGCTATAGCATTTTCTGCCAAATAATCCTTTTCAGCAAAATGTCGATCGCTTACAACATCCTTACCCATCGCTAATAAAATTGCGTCAAGTAGCCCTGATGCGGTAACTGGCTTGGTTAAAAAGCCACTAATATCAATTTTATTAGCTGCTTGTGATAATTCTTCACGGCCATAAGCTGTAACCATAATCACGGTGGGTATATTTTCAATTAACTCACTATCTTGTATTTCTTTTGTTGTTTCTACACCATCTTTGCCAGGCATTTTCCAATCCATAAAGACTAAATCATAGGGATCATTAAGATCAGCATTCTTTAATAAAGTTAGTGCTTGCTCCCCTGTATTTGCTTGTTCAACATGAAAGCCAAAGCCAACAAGTATTGTTGATAAGATCTCTCTGGCCGTGGCATTATCATCGACAATTAATATACGTAATGCACCTAATTCTTCTTCAGCGGGGATTCGTTTTGACATCCCATTTTGTGGTTTACCAAATTTGACTGTAAAGTGAAAAACACTACCAACACCAGCCTCACTTTCGACCCAGATATTTCCTTCCATTAGCTCAGTTAATTTTTTTGAAATGGTTAACCCTAAGCCCGTACCACCATACTTACGTGTTATCGAGTTATCAGCCTGTGAAAAAGATTGGAACAACTTAGTTTGCTGCTCAGGTGTCATGCCAATCCCTGTGTCTCGAATAGAAAAATGCACCTCGACTTGTTCGTCAATTATTTCTTTTAATTCAACTTTTATAACAACATCGCCACCAGCTTCGGTAAACTTGACCGCATTGTTACCGAGGTTTATCAATATTTGCCCCAGCCTTAGTGGGTCTCCAATTAAGGCCGTCGGAACTTCAGGGGAAATATCAAAATGCAGTTCAAGCGCTTTTTCTTCAGCTTTTATCCCCACTAAATTCGATAAATTATCCATAACATCTTCTAGGCGAAAACTGATTTTTTCTATATTTAATTTTCCAGCTTCAATTTTAGAAAAATCCAAAATATCATTAATAATTCCCAATAATGATTCCGCACTACGATGGACTTTTTGAACATAATTACGCTGTTTATCATTAAGGTCCGTTTCTAACGCTAAATAGCTCATGCCAATAATGGCATTCATCGGTGTACGAATTTCATGGGACATATTTGCTAAAAAGTCAGACTTAGCCTGAGTAGCTTCTTCTGCAGTATTTTTGGCTAGCAACAAATCGGACTCCATATTCTTGCCATCATCAATATCCAAATTAATGCCTACAACACGTGAAGCATAGCCGTTCTCATCCCGTTCAAATGCCTTGCCAACACTGAGTATCCATTTCCAATGACCTGATTTTGTTTTCATTCTCATTTCATTGCGAAATACTTTTGTTTTTCCTTGCATATGCAAATCTAAAGCCGAGAGCGTTGCCCCAAGATCTTCGGGATGGATCATTTGTTGCCAAAACTTATTGTTATTCGCATATAAACGATGTAAATCTGTCTTAGTATATTCAAGCATCGATGCCCAAATATCACCAATATCAAAATGTTTAGACGCTGAATCCCAATCCCACAAACCGGCATTAGCTCCTGTCATTGCTAATTCAAGTTGTCGTTGATTGTCAAATAATTCCCTTTCAGCAGCTTTTAAGGTACTTATATCTACCGCTAAACTAATAATACCTTGTGAACGACCTTTTAACTCAAACGATGTCCTCATATACATCACATCACGTTCACTTCCGTCGGCAAACTGCAATTGCATCTCAGTATGGCTACTACCACCATTGCTGATTAATTCTAAGTCTTCTTGGTGAAACTTTTCGCGCAAAGATTTAGAGAAAAAATTAGTATTAAGTAAAGGTTTTCCTAAAACATCAGCACGGTCAACACCAAAAGCTAATTCGAATTTTTTGTTCACTGCATAAATATTTAATGATTCATCCGATACCATTACAGGGTTTGGCAATGCATCAAGCAACGCTTCTTGATAACTCAATAATTGTTCACGCTGCTTTTGCTTATTAAGTGAGCTTCTCAAATAATAAGAGAGGAATACTGACAAAATAAAGATAAACAAAGGGATGCTAATAATTTCGATTTCATGAACAGCAAATGCATCAGGGTCCGCACCTACAATTTCAATTTCCCACTGATTTCCTGCTATTTCCAAAGTACGTTTATAGTGAAGACTTGAAAAATCTTCCAGTTCGCTCAATGGTAATGCGGTTTTCAACCGAGACATGTGAGTATGCAGTAACGTTTGATGTGTTAAATCTCGAAAAATAATATGCATGCCGCCAACCGAAGTATATTTTTTTAATGCAAAATTAATCATGGCATCTATATCAACAATACTAACGGCATAGCCTTTGAGTGAGACTGTCCTTTCTTGTATTGTTTCATGCGGCAGATGAGTAGAATAAATAGGCAAAAACATGGCAATATAGTTATCATCTGGATAAATTAAAGAAAGGCGGTTAGATATCATTGGTACGTTACTTTCAAAAGCCTTGTTCATTGCCATTTTGGTATGTTCAACACTAGTAAAATCTAAACCTATGACAGCTTTATTATTTTCGTTTGGCACAGCATAGAGCAAGGGAAATGCGACTTGATTATATTCATATTGTTCTAAACTAACTTGACCATTTTGATCAAAAGAGAAAATTTCAAAATAATGGAGACCTAATTCCAAAGCTCTCTTGCGCAAAGACATAATATTTTTCATTTCTACTTTAGGTATCCAGCCTAAACCAACAATTCCTTCCTTTGTCGAAGCAGAACGCTGTACTATCTCCTGAAACTGTTTTTTATCGACATCAGGATTGGCATGTAAAACTGTTTGCACAATATAAAGTTTTTCAAAGTATGGCTGTATAGCTAGTTGTATTGACCTGATCCGTTTATCTGCTTTAGTTACAAAGTCTGTACGGATAGTTTTCTGCGCCTCATTGTGGGCAATTTGAAACAAAAGCAGTGATAAAACCGTGCCTAAATAAACACTCGCATATATTGCAATTCTATTTTGACGATCTTTATTATTATCTGATTGTAAATGAATAAGATAACAAGCGAGTATTGTTAAAGAAAAACCTAATACTAGAATGGCTTCACTAGCATAAGTGGTGGTTAATAAAAAACCTTGCTCAAAATTTGTATTCCATTTATGTTCAAATGCTTGCCAAGACATTATGGTAATTGTCGTACCAATAATCCCAATGGGGCTAATCAGGCAACGTAGGGATGACGAATTTACCAAACCTACAAAAACTTTAAGCATAATAATCAAGCTGACAAGAACAAAAGCAAATGAACTGGGTAATTCCATTTTGCTATACATTCCCCAACTGTTGTCCATGTCCATATTCATTAAGTGCTCAGAAAAAGCCACAAAAGCTAATGAAAAAATAATCGCTAGAAAAGTTGAGCTAACATAAAGAGGAGGTCGATAAGTTGCCGCACAGATATACCCAGCGGTAAAGACAAGAGACAGGGCAAGATTAAATGACATTCTGCCGGGGAAGATACTATTGGCCCCAAGATCATCGCTGATAAA
The DNA here is from genome assembly GCA_022969175.1 of Colwellia sp. Taxonomy (GTDB): domain Bacteria; phylum Pseudomonadota; class Gammaproteobacteria; order Enterobacterales; family Alteromonadaceae; genus JALJPB01. Next base: position 105,194 of record JALJPB010000011.1, read on the forward strand.
AAGTTCATCAATGCCAAGTTGAATTGAGAACAAATGCTGGGTTAGCGTAGCCAAAGTTAAAAACAAAATTATAATGGCCATTGAATTCGCTAAACGCCTTTTTTCTCGACAAACAGCAAAGAGACCTAAACCACAACAAACAAATGCCAAAGCAGCGTTATAAGTGACCAAATTAAAGTGGGGATTAAACTGTATTAAAGTTACATTGCTTGTATGCCACCCAAATAACACCAACAAGCCAAAAAGAGTAAGCAGCATTGCTAATAATTCAGCTGCTATATTACAGAGCTTAATATTTTTTTTCTGGAGCAGGTGCATTTTTACGCCTTTATTATTTTTATGATGTGAAAACACTCTAAATCGTTGCAGAAGACTCTCATACTACTCAAACATTGAACAGCATGAGATTGACAATTTTTTCTTCTACAATATAGCTTTATCGTTAAAATTCATCTCGATACTGAGCCTGAACTTCTCTAACTTTAGGTAAACATTTGATGAATTCTGGGACAAGAGAGGGATCAAAATGAGTACCCGCGTCCTCTTTTAATAAGGCAATAGCCCGCTCTTCTGTCCAAGCTTTTTTATAGGGACGTTCACTCGTTAAAGCATCAAATACATCGGCAATTGCAACAATTCGTGCCGAAATAGGAATATCTAAGCCACTTATTTTATTCGGGTAACCGTTACCATCCCATTTCTCATGATGAAAATTTGCGACTTCTTTGGCTAATTGTAATAAAGGTGAATGGTGGTCACCGATGATTTCTGCGCCATACTCGACGTGCTTTTTCATAATTTCCCACTCTTCGCTATCAAGCTTCCCTGGCTTTAATAAAACTCTATCTGGGATACCTATTTTACCGATATCATGCATTGGAGCAGCATTATATAACAAATCACACCATTGCTCCGACTTGCCAATTTGTTCAGCAAGAAAGCGAGAAAACCAACTCATGCGGATAACATGCATGCCTGTTTCATTATCTTTGAATTCTGCAGCTCGACCTAACCGACGAATAATCTCTACTCGCGTATCATTTAGTTCTGCCGTTCTTTTTTGTACTAACTTTTCTAAATGGCGTGCCTGATCATATAAAGCTATATGTGTTTTAACTCTTGCCAAAACCAGCGGCGGACTGACTGGTTTGGTTATATAGTCAACAGCACCTAAAGAAAACCCCTTCTCTTCATCTTTTATTTCAGACTTAGCAGTAACAAAAACAACAGGAATATGAGCAGTTTCCACATTGGATTTTAACTGTTTACACACTTCATAGCCATCAATACCAGGCATTAGGACATCTAATAGAATAAGATCAGGCTTATTTTCTGCATTAGCAATAGCAATAGCTGCTTTTCCATTTAACGCTGCCTTAACTTTATAATAACTCTTTAAAATACCTGTTAGGATATCTATATTCTCTGGTGCATCATCAATAATTAAAATTGTTGCTTTATTTTTTGAAGCCATTTATTTTATCCTCCTACAAATATTGACTAATATATGAGGCTAACTTTTGGCTATCAACTGGCTTAGTTAAATGGCCAATTGCTCCTAATACCTTACCTTTTTCGATATCCATCTCACTGGCGTTTCCTGAAATAATTAACACAGGTAAAGAGTCACCTTCTGGTAATTCACGTATCGCTTTCAATGTTTCAAAACCATCCATTTTTGGCATCAATAAATCAAGAAATAAAATATCAGGAAGCTTCTTTGACAACTGCTTTAGCGCTATTTCACCAGATAAAGCGGCTTTGACTTTCACGTCTTTAGGCAACAGTCCTTTTATTAAATCTATATTGGCAGGTTCATCATCAACCACAAAAGCTATTTTAGTCACCAATGACTCCTTATGAATTGTTTTTTTGTTTCACTTGGATTATTTTCCAAGGAATACTTTTAAAAAAGAATAACTGATTTTTGTAATAAAGCAAAACAGACCATTGAAAAGATATATAAAACTAGGATGCATTGATATTAACGGAGCATTTATCCAACTAATGACTATTTTTCTGTTCACCTCTAAAACAAGTGAATGCATGATGACTTTAACTTAGTTATAATTGAATATTATTAATCTGAAAACACGCTTAAATAACGGAAAGCCATGCCAATCGAGAAACTAAATAGTGGTCACAAAAATCAATTTCTTGGGTTAACCGTATTACTTGTAGATAATATTGACGATACTAACAGCACGATTGCTAACATGCTAAATACCATGGGCTTTAGTAACATCATTCACGCGACCAATGGTTCTCACGCACTAAACATGTTGTTTCAACAAGAAGTAAACTTGATCTTAACTGCTCCGCAGCTTCCAAAAGATGAAGGTTTACAATTATTAAAACAGTCAAAAATTAGTCCTAAAACCTCTAAGATACCATTTGTAATCATTGCTGAAACCATAGACCAAGAACAAGTACTTGAAGCGATAAAATATGGTGTTTCAGAGTACATTATCAAACCATTCTCAGAAAAGCAGTTTGTTAACCAGTTAACTAAAGCTATTTTCGACTTAAATAGTAGTGCAATAAAAAAGCTCTCTAGCTTAACGAAAAAAAACACTCAAATGGCAAGTAATAAAAGTAGCCAGCAGCCGTTACAGATTCTAGTGGTTGATGACGTAATTGATAACATCAAAGTGATCAGTGAAATATTACGTAAAGACTATAAAGTAAAAGCAGCAACATCCGGAGAAAAAGCCTTACAAATATGCAGTATGGATCCTCAGCCAGATTTAGTACTGCTAGATATAATGATGCCTATAATGGATGGTATGGAAGTATGTCGCCGACTAAAAGCAAACTCTAAAACACAACATATAACCGTAATTTTCTTATCAGCATTAGATCAAACAAAACATATAGTACAAGGGCTAGAACTAGGCGCTGTAGACTACATAACTAAGCCAATTGACCCTCCACTTGTAAAAGCTAGGGTGCGTACACATTGTAAAATCATTGAAAGTAACAAACTAATGCGAAATCAAATTGATATAATGCAAGAAAATGCACGGTTAAAAGAAGCATTTGAATTAATTAAGCAAAAGGGCTATCAAACAGGATCTAGTTCTGTAAGGAAACGTATTTAACTGATAGTTAGGTAAATACACAAAAAATCCAGTTAAAAGGAATATGTGGATGCTACAATTTATCCATCACTTTTCCTGTTAGGGATTTTGATACATGCCTTAGCCCCTTTATCACCAACATTATTCACCAAGGTTAATTGCCCTCCATGCTGTTCTATAATGTTTCGACACAGCACTAAACCTATCCCTTGGCCATTTTTTTTTGTGGTATAAAAAGGGACAAATAAGTTCTCACTGTTTTGAATACCACTGCCATTATCGACAATTTCAATCATAGTAAAACCCCCTAGCTGATAACTGTGAAAGCTTATCATTATTTTTTCACTCTTTTTGCTTTGCAAACCACTTGCTTGTTTTGCATTAGTAATAAGGTTTATTAATACCTGCTCAAACAATATCGGATCTGCAGTAATATGCGAAACTTCTAATCTAGTTTTAACCGTTAGGTCTGGGTGTAACAAACAGATTTTTGACAGTGAACTTTTTAGATCTATTTCCTTAAGGTTAAGACTATAAACTTGGGTTATCTGGCTATATTGTTGGACAAATGCAGTTAGATTTTGACTGCGCTCAACGATTACATTTAGTGCTTCTTTTTGATCAGGAACTTGGCTAAATTGCGCCAATGTTTGAGCTAATGATTGAATAGGCGTTAAGGTATTTTTAATTTCATGACTTAATACCCTAACAACCTGCTGCCAAGACTGAGATTGCATCTTTCTCAATTCAGAGCTGATATCAGTTAGCATTAACAAGTGATGTTGTCCTGAGTGATCTTTAAAGCTGCTAGAGCGAATTTTAAAACGTTGGTCTTGTTCTTTTTCATCAAAACACCATTGGTTTTCACATTGTGATAAACCGAATGATTTAATTGGCATAAGACGTACTAAACGCCAATCTTTGTTTAGCCAATTTGATAAAGCCTGATTACCGTAAACAAGTTTATTCTGTTCGTCGATTAAAAGTACCGGGCTGTCTAATTGCTTTATTAAGCTATGAACTAATATGTCTTTTTCGTCAAATAGGCGTTTTTTTTGTCTGAGCAGTTGTGCAAGACTGCCCACCTCATGAAATAATTGCGCACTAACGCCTTTAGAAAAAACGGGAATGGTTTCAAAAGAGTAATCATCAACTTTAATTGACTCTAATGAAGTTAACAAACCAAAATATGGCTGTATTAACTTGTTCTTTATTTTTTCAGTGACAAAGGCCAAAAAGGGCAAACTAAAGATAAATATTGTTACCACTAATAACAGCGAATGGCTAATAAACCACGTACTGAGTAACATTAAAAAAAGTAGTATAAAGTTAACGCTAAACAATAGTCGATTAAGCCATTGCTCTAAACTTAAGGCACTCATCGTTGGAAACTTATTACTCTGTTCATTTTCCATTTCAACTAACTACCTTAAGGTAGTCTTTAGCACTGATTTTATATTTTTCTAATCGACGATAAATAGCACTTTTACTTAATCCTAAGAGCGCTGCCGCTTCATGAGTTTGTCCATGACATTGACTTAAAGCTTGGTCGATTAACAGTCGTTCAGCCGCTTCAATAGTCATCAAAGGTATGCTCTGTTCTTGATTTAGAGCCTGAGTAGTTGTACTTTCTTTATTCATAACTGCTTGCTGGTAGTTATCGTTTATCATCAGAGACTCTGCTTTTATTGCTACTTCTTTATGCATTAAGACAACACGCTCAAGTATATGACTAAGTTCGCGCAAGTTACCTGGAAAGTCATAACGACATAATCGTTTAATGGCACAGGGTAATAAACTCATCAGAGATTTGTCATACTGCAGACACAACTTAGTCAGCATAATTTCAGCAAGCTCAGGAATGTCTTCAAGTCGCTCTCGTAAAGCAGGAATGGTGAATTCTATGGTATTTAACCTAAAATAAAGATCTTGTCTAAAAAGCCCTTGCTTAAATAAGTGTTTAAAATCAGCATTAGTTGCACTGATCAAACGAACATTCGCTTTTTGTGTAATGCTCGATCCCACTGGCTCGTATTCTCCTGATTCGAGCACCCTTAATAATTTTGCCTGTGAAGCAAGGGGAATATTAGCCACTTCATCAAGAAACAATGTTCCCGACTCTGCTAGTTCAAATCGTCCAATACGCGTTTGATGAGCACCGGTGAATGCTCCTTTGGTGTGGCCAAACATTTCGCTTTCAAACAAGTCGCCAGGAATAGCCCCCATATTAACGCTAACTAATCCGGAGCTGTTAAGCTGATCATTGTTCGAGCCTTGATTATATTTATGGTGAATATAATGGACTAAGGTACTTTTACCTGTGCCATTTTCACCGGTTAATAAAATCGTCGCTTTAGTTTGAGCA
>JALJPB010000110.1 GCA_022969175.1 Colwellia sp.
ATATTGTAATACTGCACTACCGTTGATACGAGTACGGTCAGCTTCCCGATGTCCGTAAATTGATTGAATTGGCGCGAAATATTGACTCTTTTCAGTTTGATCGCCAAGTAAACCTTGTACTTTCTTCCACTCTTTGACTTGGACGAAATCTGTGGATGTTTTTCTATTTTGATAACTTCCTGATACTAAAATACCAAAATCATCATTAATTACTTTACTAAATAATCCTGAAACTTGTGGCGTTGCACTACCTACATCTGCATCGTAAAGCGCTTTTACAGAGCCCGTTAATTTATCACCTATAGCCAATGGCTCGGCCATTTTTATATTAATAAGTGAACCGATACCACCCGATGGTGCTGTAGCTGAGCTAGTTTTATATATTTCTACGCCAGAAACCATCTCAGCAGCAATATTAGAAAACTCAAATGAACGGCCTGAGCCAGCATTTGGCATTTGACGACCATTAAGGGTTACTAAGTTAAAAGCTGGTCCCATACCGCGTACGGTAACTTTATTACCTTCACCACCACTTCGGTCTATTGAAACCCCAGCGATACGTTGTAAAGATTCTGCTAAGTTTGTATCAGGAAATTTACCAATGTCTTCGGCAACGATAGCATCAACCATGCCTGAACTATTACGTTTTATCCTAGTGGCTTCTTTAATACTTGACAGCATCCCAGTTACTTCAATTACTTCTACTTCTGTTTCTTTATTTTGAGGAGTAACTTCTTCAGCATATACACTACCAATACATAACGATGATGCGATAGTCGCTGCGAGTATCGATTTGGCAAACACTCTGCTTTTATTCTTCTCATTAATAGGTTTCATATTTAATCCAATTAGTTATAGTTATTATTTTAATAAAAGTACAAATAGTCTGTAGAGCAATGCATTGATATTTATCAATATTTATTAGTGTGTCTTTTTTAAAAGAATCACTACTACAAACTTCATAGCAAGTAGGTATATCAAATCGTTATTGAGTTTATTCAACACCAAAGTGTTTCATTTACATAACGTATGGAAATATGTTTCCCCCTATAACCTTTACTTACTTGTGCTACATCATTTAAAAATTGATGCGCACAATTAAACTACCCTAATGTTTTTAGCTTACAAATTTTGATTTGTAGCTGCTTGTATCAGTTGTTTTGTTTGATACCAATTGATACAAACTGAATACGTACTTGCCAATATTTACGTGTAATGTCGCACTATTGAAAGGGGTTTTGGTCTATTTCAGTTCATTAATTACAAGATTTGTAGTTCAAACTAACTAAAATAGCTTGATTGCTTTTTATGACGCTAACGTTTTTTTGGGTGGTTTGAAATAATACTAATTGAAATAATGAATCGTTCCACTTAGAGCTTCAGTCGCGAACTTAGAAGCACAGTAAATTATTTTGAATTACATTGCGATGTTTTTTACCCATGGCCACTTGCATTCTTATTGAAGCTTTAAAAACAGATCAATATAAAAGTGAAATTAAAAAGGGGTATGCAGAATTTTCTATCTAAAATCGTATCAAAACTGAATTATCATAGGTGAATTCATTGCAGGGTTAGATTTTTGTTCGGTTGTTTTTAAGGTGATTTTTATTTTGAAGTATTTTTATTCTATTAGTCTTTTTTACACTTTTTTTATTGCAATTTCATCTGTGCAAGCTGCTGAAGTAGCGGCACATCAGTTCCAAAAAGAGCAACCGATTAGCAATCAGCAGTGTATTGCTTGCCATCAGCAGTCACAACATGATTGGCAACAGTCCGATCATGCCAACGCTATGGCCTTCGCTAATAAGGACTCAGTGTTAGCTGACTTTGATCATAAACAGGTTGAGCATTACGGTCAAAACGCTTATTTCTTCATTAAAGATGATCGCTATCAAGTTACTATTTCTTATGATGATAATACCGATACTTATCCAATAAAGTATGTATTTGGTCATTTTCCTCTACAACAATATTTAGTGGAAACGGAGGAAGGTAAATTACAAGTATTACCCTTTGCTTGGGATAGTAGAAATAAGGCAGAGGGCGGGCAACGTTGGTATCATAATTATAGTCATGAAGAAATCCGTCCTCAAGATAGGTTACATTGGCGTCAACCATTACAAAACTGGAATGGCATGTGCGCTGATTGTCATTCTGATGGTTTAGTTCGAGGATACAACCCAGATGAAAACAGCTTCGATAGTCAATTTGATAATATCAATGTCGGGTGTTTATCCTGTCATGACGATATGACAGCTCATGCACAGCAGTCGACAAAACGAAATGTCGGGGTTGATGTTATCTCTACTAAGCATCCCACGGGACAATGGTTACGCAGTCTTGGCGATAAAACCGCTCACTGGCAAGGGGAGGCACGTGATAATATTTTCATGGATGGTTGTTTCGCCTGTCATTCATTACGTGCACCATTAACTGACGGGTTTAAACCAAATACTCCTTTCTTAGATCAATTTACACCACAATTACTCGCTGCACCCAATTACCATGCTGATGGACAAATAAAAGAAGAAGTTTATGTCTATGGCTCTTTTTTGCAAAGTAAAATGTTTGCCGCCGGCGTAAATTGTTTAGATTGTCATGACAAACACACCATGAAGATAAAGGCTGAAGGCAATGGCTTGTGTCTACAATGTCATGGCGCTGAGGTTTATAACGTAAAAGAACATCATCAACATGAAAATAACTCCACTGGGACGCAGTGTGTTAATTGTCATATGCCTGAAAATAGATATATGGGTGTCGATGACAGACGTGATCACAGTTTTAAAATTCCTCGTCCTGATTTATCAATAGCCTTTAATACCCCTAATGCCTGTACAAAATGTCATGATGAAAAAACGAATCAATGGGCAAATGATACATTAGTCAAATGGCATGGTAAGGCAAAAACAATATTACCAAGTAAACGTTTATTGATGATGTTAAATAACTCTCAAGAGATCTCTTTAGAGCAGCACCTTAGTATCCTTGCGGATGAAAAGCTTGATGTTATTAGCAGAGCAACCGCTATTCAATTGCTAAGCTATGCTGTGCCAACATTAAGTGCAGACATTTTAATCCCTTATTTAACCCACGCTGAACCATTATTCAGATTAACTGCTGCTAGTGTGGCCACTTTGATGCCGCCAGCAGAGAGAGTAAAGTATTTAACGTCACTATTAAATGATGATTATAAAGCTATAAGAGTTGCTGCCGCCCGTAGTTTAGTAACTAGTAATATATCTTCTGGATATCAAAAAGTTTTTGACCAAGCGTTTAAAGCATTAACTCATGCCAATAACTTAAATAGCTGGCGTGGTGAAGGATTGGCGAATCAGGGCTTGTTAGCGATTGAAATGAATAAGTTCAGTGATGCTGAAAAATCCTTTAAAAATGCGATTAAGATAGAACCGTATTTTGAGGCAAGTTATATCAACTTGGCGGATATTTATCGTGCTCAGCAAAAGCCATTTCAAGTCGCTTCAGTACTGAAAAAAGGGATTGAAAATAACCCGAATTCAGCGGCGATGCATTACTCCTATGGATTGCATTTTGTTCGTCAGAAAAAGCTAGCAGAAGGATTGGCCCTTTTTGAAAAATCAATGAATCTGTCCCCTGATAATTCACAATATGCATATACTTTCGTGTTAGCACTCGATGGTATGGGTAAAAGCCATGGGGCATTAAAAAAACTTAAACTTCTTATTGTGCAATATGCCGATAATCGTCAATTGAAAGAGTTGGGTTTGTACTTATCACAAAAGCTGAAGTTAAGAGCAGAATATAATTGGTTTATGAAACTATAAGTATTCAGTAATCATTCGTTTGAACAGTCGCCTATAGACTTGGAAAAATAACAATGAAAAAAAAATTATTAACGAGTGTATTCATCACTTTCATTTCACTGTTTGTGGCGCCAATTGCATCTGCTGAAGAAAAGCCAAATATTGTGATCTTTCTGGCAGACGATCATGGCGTTGCGGAAAGTTCGGTGTATGGAAATTCTGATATTCGTACACCAACGATGGAATCAATGGCTGAGCAAGGGCTCGTTTTTGATAGAGCGTTTGTCGCTTCACCTGCTTGCGGGCCGAGTCGCTCTGCCTTGCTTAGCGGTTTGATGCCTGCCAGAAATGGTGCCGAGGAAAATCATCAGGCACCCCGTGCAAAAACACAGATAATGGTGCAACTTATGAAGGATGCTGGCTATGAAGTGGCCGCGTTCGGCAAAGTTGCACATCTCAGTTATGGAAAAGTCGTTGGCTTCGATGTAGAGAAGGGCGGTCGTCGAGAGAAGATCGGCGAGGATGTGAAGCAATATCTTGAAAACAGGACGTCGGAAAAACCGCTTTTATTGCTCGTTGGCGATCACCGGCCACATGTTCCTTGGCTCAAAAAAATGGACTACGATCCGAAAAAACTCACCTTACCTGCTGGGTTTATCGATACGCCTGAAACGCGTGAGCATTGGGCGCGTTATCTGACAGACATTACCGGGATGGATACACAGATGGCCAATGTCGACGCGATGGCAAAAGCTTATTTTGGCAACGATGATTTTCTGTTTATTTATACGGCAGACCACGGAGGTCAGTGGCCGTTTGGTAAGTGGAATCTTTACGATAAGGGAATCAACGTGCCTTTTATTGCTCGTTGGCCTGGCCATATTGAAGTAGGGGCAAGAACGAAAGCTATGGTTAGTTGGATCGATATTTTTCCGACGCTATTGGAATTAGTAGACGGAGAAACGCCGATGGACATTGATGGAAAATCTTTCCTACCAGTTCTTTTCGGGAAAACGGATACCCATCGTGACGTTATTTATACGACAACAACAGCGGATGGTATAAGAAACATTTACCCCATACGCAGCGTGCGGACTGCCCAGTTTAAATATGTTCGAAATATTCATCCCGATGCTTATCATTCTACTCATTCAGACATTCTTCGTCTTGATGGCGCAGGAGGGTATTGGGATTCTTGGGACCAAGCGGCAAAGATCGATCCTAAGGCTAAGGCTATCGTCGAAAAATACTATCAGCGTCCAGCGGTCGAATTTTTCGACCTCGAGCAAGATCCCTACGAACAGGTCAATCTTGCCAGTAATCCAAAGTATAAAGAGCAGATCATCAAAATGTCTAAAATGCTCGATACTTGGATGAAAGAGCAGGGCGATACTGTTAGGATGATGAGAAATCCTATGCCATTGTATGGACCAACTCCCCATGCGTTGAATACTGAACAGTCGATAAAGAAAAAGAAATGATAGTTACACATTATCTTGATCAACTCATTGACACGTTCAAAAAGAGTAGGGGATGGGCTATGCCATTAAGTGTAGTAGCTCACACTTGAGCTGACGCTTTAAAGTATTAAAGTATTAAAGTATTAAAGTATTAAAGTATTAAAGTATTAAAGCTTACTAAATATGACAGACAGCAATAAGCTCAAAGCCGTCAGTGGCGTTTTGTCTCCGAAGGGTAACTATTACCATTCGGCGGATATTACTCTATAAAGATATAATCTCGCGTGGCTAATAAATTTTCGATATCAACTTTAAACCCTGAAACTTTAACGAAATCATAAGAATATTCAGCTGTGGATTCACTATCATCTGTTTATAGTGCACTTTCATTATATTCAAATTCCTTCTGTATTTCGTTGAATTAATCGAACAGAATGATTTAGTTTTAATAGAGGTAGTGCTTATTTATTATACAAATATTGCAATTACCTGTTAGCCTAAGTAAACTAAATTTATTCGATATGGAGTTTTATTTTTGTACTAATACCAATGATACTGGCTATGAATTTAGCTTTTGTACAAAAAAAGTGAAAGATTCATAAATGCAAACCTTGGTTACGCTTAACCGTTATCGTACATTTTCAATTTAATATGGATATAAATGACTAAATGTAAAGCAATAAATCAGTCCTTCCTGCTGTTGTTTATCGGCTTAATCTCAATGCCGATACAAGCTAAAGTAAAAACCGAAACGGTTTTTACTTATCGTGAGTTGTGGTCATCAGCCACTAATACTTTTAATCATCAGCTATTACTGCTTTCTTTAGAGAAAACAACGCCAAAATACGGGCCTTTTAAAATGTATTATATTCCACATACATTGAAAATGAATGCTAAGCGTGCCAGAGCTGAAGTTAAAAAGAACCAATATCCTAATTTTATTATCCCTATGGGCAATCACAATCTAAAGCACAAAGATTTTTCTTATGCTCCCTTCCCAATCCGTTTTAATTTGAGGGGCTTTCGTTTCTTTATGTCTAAACAAAATCCTGATGATCACCCTATGCTTGATTTGTTAACTTTACATACTTTAAGTATTATTCAAACTGCGGGCTGCATTTGTACGGATATATTAAGGTTCAATGGTTTTACTAAGGTCAGTGAAGTTGCATTTTCTAATCTTATCAAAATGGTAAGCACAAATAGAGTAGATGGTTTATTTACTTCATTGAATATTTTCTCTGAAAACTTGGCAGAAGATTTGTTTATAGACCCTAATATTGTCCTTCGCTATCACAACCCTATTTTTTTTAGTTCTTCAATAGAAAATAAAGCCGCAACAGAACGGATTTATGAAGGATTAACTTTGGCTCATCAAGATGGCAGTTATTTGGCATTATTAGATGACTTCTATTTAGCCAATTTAAAAAAAGCCAATATAAATAAACGAGAAATTATAAACTTAGAAAACCCCTATCTAAAAAACCTTGATCCCCGATATCAGGCCTGGGCTGATAAAGCTAAACTCTATCTGTCCAAACTATAAAGTAAGCTAATCAATGTTTATGCTTTTTCAATGGCAGTATTATCAAGTAACCATTCCTAAGGGGATCTGTTGATCTTTGATATATATAATTATACATGCATCGGTAACCACATTAAAAAACAGCCCTGAGCCCATGTACTAGCATAGTTTCTTTGTAACTCATCATATTGAGTCGCAATACCATTACTTCCCTAATATCTTGATAATTGTAACTAAGCATATAAATATACTTTCTCTTATGGGACTTTGAAATTATGCCAATACAATACGTGAATGACCTCAATGGTGGCTTTTGGCTCTGTCAGGTTTGATTAAAACCTATAAACGCAAAGTGTCAGTTCGAGCCACTACACATTAAGGCCATTTTGAGCCAAAGCTGACTACAAATGTTAGCTTCATTCAGTTAAGCCAAGCATTAGTATTTTCTCATCTGGGTTTCCCTTCTATAAATGCCCAACGATTAGTTACAAAAATAACCTCGAAAGATAAACAGCCGATAATTTTTCAGTTTTTACATTTTGATTTGTAGCTGTTTGTATCAGTTAATTTGTTTGATACGCACAGATACAAACCGAATTCTTCTGGGTAAAACTTTGTGTGTAAACTCGCATTAGTAATCATTAATTATCACAAGACTAATGATTCAAGTTAGGTCAAACATTACGGAAATCACCTCAACTTAAAATGATTATTTAATGAAAGAGAACATTTATGATGAATAATACTCCACTAGTTAAATTGACAACTACATTGTTGTGCGGTTTGCTTATATGTCTGCAAGTCAATGGACAAGAAACTAAGAAAAACGTTTTGTTGATTTTGGTGGATGACCTCAAACCTACTCTTGGCACTTATGGTGACCCTATCGCCATCAGCCCAAATATCGACAAACTAGCTGCAAAGGGCATGAAATTTGACCATGCATATAGTAATCAGGCGGTATGCATGGCTTCTAGATACAATTTGATGTTAGGTACAAGGTCAACTTCCTCTGGAATTTATAACTTCGGTACTCAGTTCAGAGAAGTATATCCCGAGGCAGTAACGCTGCCACAGCACTTTATAAAAGCAGGTTATCATGCTGAATCTATGGGTAAGGTTTTCCATATCGGTCATGGCAACGACAATGATGAGGCGTCATGGAGTGTGCCCCATCATAAGGAAAAAGTCATTGAATACCTACTACCTGAGAGTACCGGCGGGCAATTAACCCGAGAAGAAGCGTATTTTCAGAATTCACACATGTACATCCCAGACTTACCTCACAATAAGGGGCTGCCAAGGGGAGCCGCATGGGAATCTCCAGATGTATTAGATGAGGCCTATGCCGATGGACGTATTGCTACTCATGCCATTAACCGTCTCAGAAAACTCTCTACAAAAGATGATAAGCCATTCTTTATGGCCGTAGGGTTTGCTCGACCTCATTTGCCTTTTAGTGTACCTAAAAAATATTGGGACATGTATGACAAAGCCAAAATGCCAATGCCTGAGTTTGAAAAAGATCCTCAAGGCACACCTGGATTTACGGTTAAAAGAAGAGGTGAAATTGATCAGTTCTTTCCGGTCCCTGAAAATGGTGAACCGTTCAGTGAGGATCTCAAACGTAATTTGATTCATGGCTACTATGCCAGTATAAGCTATATGGACGCTCAATTAGGTCGAGTGATCGATGAATTAGAGCGACTCGATATGCTGGACAACACCGTCATTGCATTATGGGGTGACCATGGCTGGCATTTGGGTGACCACAAGTCTTGGACCAAGCATTCCAATTTCGAACAAGCAAATCGGATCCCTTTGATATTTGTATCTCCTGGAGCGGTAAAAGCTGGTGCTACCTCCAAACAACTGGCCGAAACAGTTGATATATATCCTACCTTAGCAGCACTGGCTGGCTTGAGCTCACCATCGGGACCACAACCTATAGATGGGTTGAATCTTACGCCGGTATTGAAAGACCCTGATGTAAGAGTAAGAGACCACGCTTATCACGCTTTCCCTCGTGGAAACTTGATAGGCAGCGCCATCAGAACTGAGCGCTATCGTATGGTTGAATGGAAAAATCCAAACGACCCGAGCGCTAAAAAAATATATGAATTATACGACTACCTGGAAGATCCCCTTGAGACCAAAAACTTTGCTAAATCAAAGACCAAAGTATTGAACGAGCTTATTGCCATTTTAGCAACACATCCTGCCGCTAAGTCTCCGCTGGGTAGACAATTACAATAAGGTAACCAAAATGAATAAAATACAAGTTTCCATTTATTGTCTTGCACTGTTTACCACCGCAAGCTTTTCCAGTACCAAAGCAACCCAGATTAAACTGTTGGCACAACCCAACATCATCTTGATTCTTGCTGATGACCAAGGTTGGGGCGCTACATCTGTGCCAATGAGTGAAGGGTTAAAAGAGTCCGCTAGTGACTTTATCAAAACACCTAATTTAGAACGGCTAGCAGCGAGCGCTATGGTATTTTCAAATGGCTATGCTTCCCATCCAAATTGCTCACCTACCAGAGCGAGTATTCAAACCGGAAAGACTCCAGCTCTACTGCAAATGACAGATATCATCGACAGAAATTCAGGCGTGTTTTATGAAGGCAATAAATTGACTCCACCGCAGCACATCAATGGTTTACCTTATGAGGAAATAACTATAGCTGAGCTGATAAAAACAAAGCGCCCAGAGTATAGTACTGCTCATTTTGGCAAGTGGCACTTAGGTAATGGAGGGCCAGAAAAACATGGCTATGATATAAGCGATGGCAGCACAAAAAATGCTGAAGGCGATACGAAAGTCGATGACAACCCCAAGGATATCTATGGCATCACCAATCGATCAATCGCCTGGATGCAAGAGCAAGTATCAAAAGACAAACCTTTCTTCGTGCAACTCTCTCACTATGCCACGCATTTAGCGATAGAGACCAAAAAATCCACTGTGGAAAAAATTAATCAACGTACACCAGGAAAGAGACATCAATCAGTTGAATTAGCGGGCATGGCTGAAGATTTAGACGAAGGCATTGGCATGATACTCGATGAGGTCGACAAACTGAACATCAGTGACAATACCTACATCATTTATTTGGCTGACAATGGCACTTACCCAACTAAAGACTTAGAAAATATTAACGGCCCGATTCACGGCTGGAAAGCTACCGTTTGGGAAGGTGGTATCCGAGTACCCTTTATGATTTCAGGGCCAGGTATAAAACATCAATACTCTACCAGCAATGTTGTTTCTCATGATCTTTATCCTACGATAGCCCAGTGGTTAAATATTCAAGATTTACCAGCAGGCATAGAAGGAGCAAGCTTGGTTAGTGAACTTAAAGCAGCTAAAGGCAAAGATAACATTTCAAGAAAGCATGATTTTTTCGTTTTCCATTTTCCTCATTATCAATTGAATAAAGGAACTCAGCCTGCTTCTGCGATCATTAAAGGCGACTACAAACTGATCAGACTCTACGAAGATGAGCAATATCTGTTGTTTAATTTAAAGGATGATCTTGATGAAATGGATAACCTAGCAAAACGTTTTCCAGAAAAACTCAATGAATTAAAAGCTGAGCTCGTTAGTTATTTATCTTCTATTGATGCCGCAATGCCAACTCAAAACACTGATTATGTCGCTGAGAAAGATCCCGGTATCAACTATATTACTGTCAAAGAAAGGATATTAATCGAACCTTATTTTGTTGTTGATTAATAACTAAGGCTTGATGTTTAAGTCGTGAAAAAGTAAATAAACCAAATAAAAACAAAGTGCTTACCTGAATTTTAATTCAGCAAAAGTATCACAAAAAAGAGCGATAAAATGATAAAAAATAAAATTTTAACGATAGTTTTTACAGCACTAATGCTAATTGCATGTGATAGTAATTTGAAGCAAGAAAAGATTAACAGTGTGAAAAAGACAAAACTTTGGACAACAGAGCAAGCAAACAATTGGTACGCTCAGCAGCCATTTTTAGTGGGTGGGAATTATGTGCCGGTATCAGCTATCAATCAATTAGAGATGTGGCAGGAAGATACTTTCGATCCAAAGCGTATAGATTTTGAATTAGAAAAAGCTGCTCAGATAGGGTTGAATACCATGCGTGTTTATTTACACGACCTAGCATGGAAACAAGACCCAATGGGATTTTTCAAACGTGTTGATAAATTCCTCGAAATATCGGCAAAACACGAGATAAAGATTATGTTTGTGATTTTTGATGGCGTTTGGAATCCATATCCAAAAGCTGGAAAGCAGCCTGAGCCTGTTCCTCACGTTCATAATTCTGGCTGGGTACAATCACCAGGAAGAGAAATTCTTGAAGACCCTAAAAAGCAAGATGAGTTAAAAGCATACGTTCAACAAGTCATTTCCAGATATAAGAACGATACTAGAGTCTTGATTTGGGATCTTTTTAATGAACCCGACAATGCCAGTGTTGGTAATTTTGGTGGCGATAGTGATGTACCTGAAATGCCAGCAGAGCAAAAGAAAGCCACGGCCTTAGCACTATTGAAAAAAACATTTGTTTGGGCACGTGAAATTGGTCCATCACAACCATTAACCGTGGGGGTTTGGGGCAATCCAACTTGGATTGAAGCACCTGATGCCATTGAAACATTCAGTCTTGAAAACTCTGATGTGATCTCTTTTCATAGTTATTCGGACCCCGAGGCAACTATTGAAATGGTAGAAGGGCTTAAAAAATATAATCGACCACTGATATGTACCGAATACATGGCCCGTGGGAACAAGTCTACCTTTGAAGGAATATTACCTATTTTTCATAAGAATAAGGTGGCGGCTTACCATTGGGGACTATTTAATGGTAAATCACAAACCATTTATCCTTGGAGCTCTTGGAAAAAGAAGTTCACTGCAGAGCCTGAATTATGGCACCACGATGTATTTCGCAAAGACGGCACACCATTTGACAGTAAAGAAACTGAGTTAATTAAAGAACTAACCTCAGCATCAAACAAAGCAATTACCGGTGGCGTTGATGCGCCAAGTGTTAAACAAGAGTCCTTTGGAACGCTTGGAAATGGTACTCCTATTAGTATTTATAAATTAAAAAACATTAATGGCTTAGAAGCGCATATAACTAATTATGGTGGGATTTTAGTATCTTTATTAGTGCCTGATAATAAAGGGAAATTTGACGATATAGTGCTGGGTTATGACGATTTATCATCGTTTGTCGCAGATAGCAGTTTTCAAGGCCCATTAATAGGTCGATTTGGCAATCGTATCGCTAAAGGTTCTTTCACTATTAATGACACTAAATATCAACTCGCCAATAACAATGATACCAACCATTTACACGGTGGTGTTAAAGGCTTTGGCAAGCATGTTTGGCAAGCGGAGTCATTTACTACTGCTAAATCTTCAGGTGTTGTTTTAAGCCGTTTAAGCCATGATGGTGAGGAAGGATACCCAGGTAATTTAATGATTAAAGCCGTGTATGAATTATCTAATGATAATCAATTATCGTTAACCTTTACGGCAACTACCGATGCGGCTACTCCGGTAAATCTCACCCAGCATGCTTATTATAATTTATCTGGCGGCGGCAGTATTTTAAATCATAAATTAACTATCCCTGCAAGCCGATATACCCCAGTAGATGAAACATCGATTCCTTTAGGTAAAAATGTATTGGTTAGCAATACACCGTTTGACTTTACCAAGAGTAAAACTATTGGCAAAGACATTGATACGCCTAACCAACAAATAACTTACGGTAAAGGCTATGATCATAATTGGGTATTAGATAAACCTTATGGCCAACTTGGACTAGCTGTTAGGGTAGAGGAGGCTAGTTCAGGTAGAGTCATGGAAATTTATACTACCGAGCCTGGTTTACAGTTTTATTCAGGAAATTTCTTAGACGGTTCAATAAAAGGAAAAAATGGCAGAACTTACCAACATCGTACTGCGATAGTTTTAGAGCCTCAGCACTTTCCTGACTCGCCAAATCAACAAGCTTTCCCCTCTACTATTTTGCAGCCAGGTGAAACTTACCGAAATGAGATTATTTACAAATTTTCACTACTCTAAAATTAATAGCTAAATAAATAAGCAATAAAGTTAACTGTTAGAAAGAGAAGGTGTGGCATATATGCCACACCTTTTTTATAAACGTAAGCTATTAGCAGTCTTTACTGGTTTGGAAATAATGCATTAAACCTTTAGTGGAGCTATCGTGATTGGCACTGATATCATTTTCTTCAAGCTCAACCTCAATGCTATTTGCTAAGCCTTTACCCAACTCAACCCCCCATTGATCAAATGAACAAATTTGCAAAAGAATACCTTGGGTAAAAATTTTGTGCTCATACAATGCTATTAAACTGCCAATTGATCGGGGTGAAATGCGCTTCATCAAAATGGTATTGCTTGGACGATTGCCTTTATGTACTTTATGTGGCGCTACTTTATCTATGTATTCAGGCGTTCTTCCTTTGGCTTTTAAGTCTGCTCGTACTTGTTGTTCATCGACACCTTGCATTAATGCTTGAGTTTGCGCGAAAAAGTTAGCCATCAAGGTTTGGTGATGACCTTGCACTGGCGTGACACTTTCTACAGAGCCAATAAAGTCAGCAGGTACAATGTTATTGCTTTGATGTAAGTATTGATAAAAAGCATGCTGACCATTAATACCCAACTCACCCCAAATTGACGGTACGGTTGAATAATCTATGGACTCTCCTTGCCAGTTAACCGATTTACCGTTACTTTCCATTTCAGCTTGTTGTAAATAGGCTGACAACATATGCAGTGGCTGATCATAAGGTAAAATGGCTTGTGATTGTGCCCCTAAGAAAGTGCAGTTCCACAGACTTAACAAGGCTAAGATAACCGGCGCATTTTGTTCTAACGGTGTTTCATAAAAGTGACGGTCAATTTCATCAGCACCTTCAAGTAACTCGATAAAACGCTCAAAACCCAGATCAATAGCAATAGGTAAACCAATTGCCGACCAAAGTGAAAAACGGCCACCGACCCAATCCCACATATCAAAAATGTTCTCTGGGGCAATACCAAATTCTGTGGCATTTTTCTTATTTGAAGAGACTGCAATAAAATGTTTAGCAATGGCTGATTGATCAAATGAAGATGATACTAACCACTTCATCGCGGTTTTAGCATTGGTCATGGTTTCTGTGGTGGTAAAGGTCTTGCTGGAAACAATAAACAGTACTTTCTCTGGGTTTAACGGTCTTAATATATTGGCGATTTGGGTACCATCAACATTTGAAACGTAATGCACATTGACACTATTATCACTATATTGTTTAAGTGCCTCAGTGACCATTTGTGGGCCAAG
>JALJPB010000111.1 GCA_022969175.1 Colwellia sp.
CTAATCACTAATCACTAATCACTAATCACTAATCACTAATCACTAATCACTAATCACTAATCACTAATCACTAATCATTAGCACAGCAACTTTGCCAGCACTACCTGCAGCTAAAATACTTTTGTTATTACTAGCTAACGTGTAAAAACCGTGGTTGGAAAATACTTGCCATGACTTGCCATGATCAGTAGAAATATCACTGCTTAGTTTACCTGTACTGATGCAGGTACTTTTCACACAGCTCATCGCTGTTCTTAATCCATGGCCACCATTTTCAACAACTTGCCAGTGATTATTTACTCGTGTGACTACATTATTATAATGGCCATCTCGTTTAAGATAATTACCCCCTAGGGCAAAAACTTGTTGTTGACTGTTTAAACCTAAGGCATAACCACCAGAGGTTTCAGTAGTATTTTCAAGGGAAACTGATGATTTTGTCCACGTTTGACCAAAGTCAGTAGAGTGATAAACACTGGCAGATAAACCACCAGTGGCTAACCAAATCTCGCCCATATCACCTACGATAAGTGTATTACCACTTGCCGCAAATGCCGCTTCTTTTTCTGTTATGACGGGGAGTTTATCAATAGAAATTCTCTGCCATGTTTTGCCTTGATCTTTGGTAAGTTCAATAACAAAATGACCATTTATCGGATCGCCTATCATTACGCCGTTATTTTCGTCCCAAAAACCAATAGAATCGTAAAAACCTTTGGCTTCTTTATTGGTACGTAAAACTTGCCATGTTTTTCCTTGGTCGCGGGTAATTTGTAATGTTGACTCAGCGCCACTGCCAACAGACATCACCATAGCGGTTGTCTCATTGAATACTTCGATATCTCGAAAATTGTACGCTAAGGTTTTACCATCATTTGCTTTGATTTTCATTTTTGGAGAGATATCTTGCCAGCTTGTGCCATGGTCTTTACTGATAAATACGGCATTTTTGTCGCCTACTACCCATAATGTTTTATCTGTGGCATCACTGCCACGTAACTCTGATTTTATTGGTAGCTGGTAGTGTTGCCATTTTGGCAGTTCAGCTAAAGCAGAACTAGGTATTAATAAACTTAAAGAACTGATGAGTAAAATGGTTAATTTGTTAGTCATTATGAGTTTTATTTTAGAGAATAGTGACTGCTAATATCAACAAATGTGTTCTAGATAACAATAGATTTATAAAAACTTTCGCTTTTTTTAGTTTTTTTTGTCTTTTTTTACTTTATTTTTAGAAATATAATTTCACATTTAGCTCAATAATAGCGATATCATTTTATTTACATTGCTATAAATGTTGTTGCTTGGTATTTTATTCTATTTTAAGTGTATTTATGAGGATGAAATGAACTTAAATGACATAGACTTGCGACTTATTGCTATTTTACAGCGGGATGCTAGTATCGCTGTTGAAGAGCTTGCTAAGCAAGTAGGATTAACTAAAACACCTTGTTGGCGGCGACTTCAAAAACTAGAAAAAAGTGGCATTATTAAACGTAAGGTAGCTTTGTTAGATGCTGCTATGCTTGATTTAAGTGTTTCAGTTTTTGTTCAAGTTAAAACCAGTCGGCATGACAGTAATTGGTTAGCTGAGTTTTCAACTACAGTATCCGCATTTCCTGAAGTCGTTGATTTTTATCGCATGAGTGGTGAATACGACTATTTATTACGGGTAGTAGTAAAAGACATTGCTAGCTATGACGCTTTTTATAAGCGCTTTATTGATGCCACTAACTTAACCAATGTTACGTCTAGTTTTGCAATGGAGGAAATTAAAAGCTCTACTGAGCTGCCTCTTTTGAACAATTGATATTTTATTCTTTGATTACCTAAGGGCTAGCTATTATGTCTTCTGCACTAGAGCAACATTTTTTACCTTTTCGCCAACAAACTATTGGCCAAGATTTAAGCCATAAAATAGGTGAAAAACAGCAAGCTATTATTTATGCTGACTGGACCGCTAGTGGTCGGCTCTATAAACCAATTGAAAGTTATATTTCTCATACACTTGGTCCTTATATAGCGAATACTCATACCGAAACTAATTTAACCGGCAGTACCATGACTTTGGCTTATCACCAAGCTCAAAAAGAAATTAAACATCATGTTAATGCTTGTGATAACGACATTCTAATTACTTCTGGTGCTGGTATGACAGATGTTGTGAATAAGTTTCAGCGCATTTTAGGTTTACGTATTCCTGAACGCATGCAAGAACAAGTTCATTTTGATGACGTTGACAAGCCAGTAGTTTTTATAACTCATATGGAACATCACTCTAACCAAACTACGTGGTATGAGTGTGATGTTACTTTAGAAATTGTAAATCCAGATGAAAATGGCTTGCCTTCGTTAATTCATTTAGAAGAATTATTAGAGAAATACCAAGACCGTAGAGTAAAAATAGGTTCGTTTTCGGCTTGTTCCAATGTTACGGGAATAAAAACGCCGTATTATCAGTTAGCAGAAATTATGCACAAACATAATGGTGTTTGTTTTGTTGATTTTGCCTGTTCAGCGCCCTATGTCGATATTGACATGCACCCAAC
Source organism: Colwellia sp. (assembly GCA_022969175.1). Classification (GTDB taxonomy): domain Bacteria; phylum Pseudomonadota; class Gammaproteobacteria; order Enterobacterales; family Alteromonadaceae; genus JALJPB01. The sequence goes on from JALJPB010000111.1 coordinate 2,550, forward strand.
GAATAAAGCACACACCCTTGATGCTATTTTCTTTTCGCCTCACAAATTTTTAGGTGGACCCGGTAGCTCAGGTGTATTGATATTTAATAAAACGCTTTATAAAAATAAAGTTCCTGACCATCCAGGTGGTGGTACGGTCACTTGGACTAATCCTTGGGGGGAGCACAGTTTTTTTAATGATATTGAAGTAAGAGAAGATGGTGGTACTCCTGGATTTTTGCAGTGTATTCGTACTGCTTTAGCAATTAAAGTTAAAGATGCCATGGGGGTTGATAACATTACTGCGAGAGAAAAAGAATTAACCTCATTGATAATGAGTCAACTGAGTAAAAACGAACAAGTGAAAATGTTAGAGCCTGCAATTACTGATCGATTAAGCATAGTGTCTTTTTATATTGAAAATGTTCACTACAATTTAGTGGTGCGAATTCTTAACGATAGGTTTGGTATTCAAACTCGTGGTGGTTGTTCATGTGCCGGCACTTATGGTCATATCTTGCTTAATGTAGATCATGATACTTCACAAAAAATCACCCAGCAAATTGATGCTGGCGACTATTGCGAAAAACCAGGCTGGATTCGTGCATCATTCCACCCGACAACGACAGACAAAGAAGCGCAATTTGTTGTTGATGCGATTAACTCAATTACCGAAAATATTGAACAATGGTCAAAAGAATACCGTTTCAACCCAGCGACCGGAGATTTTGAACACAATACCTTAACAGTTAATTATCTCGGCCTTAATGAGTTTAATGTTCTGCCAATTAATGAGACGATTAGCAAACAGGTAGAGGCTAAAAGTTTTATCGGTAAATTTTTTAGTTAAAATCACTCTTTCTGAGGGCAAACCTTGCCCTCTAACTCAATATTGTTACTATAAATAATCTTTATAGCCACCGTTAGTACGATCTTGATAAAATTATTTCAACAATGGTGGCAAACAAACTGCTATTTTTGCCGCAAAATTCGGCTTTTATTGCTATGGTTAATTATTATGTTAGCTGCAGATTATTTTTATTTTCAGATTTTATTTTAATGCTAGTTATAACTATAACGTTAAAGTTAGCTTTAAATTTTTTTTGAGCGAAAGCTTAATCTGTTAACTAATCACCTTGTAAAAAAAAGAAGGTTTTATATGTCTTTACGTTGGAGCGATTCCTTAGAAATAGCCTTAGATTTAATAGATCTTCACCCAGAGGTTGATCCTTTGAAACTTCACTTTACTCAATTAAGACAGTGGATTATAGATCTTGAGCGATTTGATGATGATCCTAACCATTGTGGGGAAAGAGTTCTTGAAGCTGTCCAGTTAGCTTGGATTTCTGAAGCTGATTAATGATCTAGCATCATAAAGTTACACTTCCGCTCATAATTAGTGCTTATTTTCACTATTATTAATACTTATACCCTTGTTGTTCCGACAGGTTTAATTATAATTCAACTATCTTGTTCTTTTATTATATGTTTAGTGATACTTACCTTATGACATCTGCTACCAAAAAACCTCTTTATATCTCTTACGCTGGGCCGACATTGTTAGAAACACCTCTTCTAAATAAAGGGAGTGCCTTTACCGAAGAAGAGCGTGGCAGTTTTAATTTGATGGGGTTATTGCCACCAAGGTATGAAAACATCGAAGAGCAAGTTGAACGTGCGTATATGCAATATTGTAGTTTTCGTGGCAGTTTAAACAAACACATCTACTTACGTGCAATACATGACAATAATGAAACATTATTTTATAAATTAGTACAAGCACATTTAAGCGAAATGATGCCTATTATCTATACACCAACCGTAGGTGATGCTTGTGAGCAATTTTCGGATATTTACCGCAGTTCCCGTGGCCTCTTTATCTCCTATGAAGAGCGTCATAATATCGATGATATTTTGCGTAACGCCACTAAAAACAAAGTTAAAATTATTGTTGTTACCGATGGTGAACGTATTTTAGGTTTAGGCGATCAAGGTATTGGTGGCATGGGAATCCCTATTGGCAAACTCTCCTTGTACACAGCATGTGGAGGAATCAGTCCAGCCTATACATTACCGGTAATGTTAGATGTTGGTACTAATAATCAAAAACTACTCGACGACCCAATGTATATGGGCTCTCGCCATAAACGAATTGCTCAAGAGCAATACGATGAATTTGTTGATCTTTTTATCAAGGCAATAAAACGTCGCTGGCCACATGTCATGCTGCAGTTTGAAGATTTTGCTCAAGCTAATGCTATGCCTCTACTTAAGCGTTATCGAGATGAACTTTGTTGTTTTAATGATGATATTCAGGGTACGGCTTCGGTTACGGTTGGTACTTTATTAGCTGCTTGTCGTAGTCGTGGCGTTAAATTGTCACAGCTAAAAGTTGCTTTTGTTGGTGCTGGCTCTGCAGGTTGCGGAATAGCAGAGCAAATTATTAGCCAGATGATTAGTGAAGGTATTACGCCTTTACAAGCACGTAGCCAAGTATTTATGGTTGACCGTTTTGGACTATTGACTCATGGAATGACTGGCTTAAGAGATTTTCAGGAAAAATTAGTTCAAACTAAGTTATCGTTAGCACAATGGAAAATTGAAGGTGATTATGCCTCGCTGATTGAAGTCATGCACAGTGGCAAGCCAGATATACTTATTGGCGTTTCAGGTCAAGCAGGGCTTTTTAGTGAACAAGTAATCAAGGCGATGAAACAACATTGTGCTAAGCCAATTATATTTCCATTAAGTAACCCGTCACGCCAAGTAGAGGCTACACCAGAAGATGTGATCAACTGGACCGAGGGCCAAGTTGTTATTGCTACGGGAAGCCCCTTTAAACCTGTAGAATATAATGGACAAGTATTCCCCATTGCCCAATGTAATAATTCCTATATATTTCCCGGTATTGGTTTAGCCGTTGTCGCTGCCAATATTAGCCGAATTACTGATGAAATGTTGACGACTGCGAGTGAAACTCTTGCTGCTGCTTCACCATTGGCTAATACCGGAAAAGGCGAGCTATTGCCACCGTTAACTGAAATTGCACAACTAAGCAAACAAATAGCTTTTAATATCTCTAAAGTTGCCTACGCACAAGGTTTAGCGTTAGAGATTTCTGATGAGATGTTAAAGGCGAAAATCGAACGCAACTTCTGGAAAGCTGAATATAGAGAGTATCGTCGAATCAGTTACTAATACTCTAGTTGCTATTATGTAGACTATTTGTAGCTTCGTTGCAGTAACCTTAGTTTGTAAAGGAGCAGATACATGGTAAAAAATAATACTCAAGAAGTTATTAGCCAAGCTGATTTAGATAGCTTGTTACGCATAAATGAGTTTATTCATCCAAAAGATGAAAATTCATTAGTGAAAGAGCTCAAACACGCAATATTAGACTCCGGTAAACTCGAACTAGAGCAATGGGAGTCGTTGCGTGATCATCTAAATGAAATTGAATTGTTAATTCCCCATATTGATTTAATTATTAAACTGAAAAAAGAAAAGTAAGCAGTGAGCTGGTCACCAGAGACTGAATATTATAAGTTCTTCACATTAATCCATCTCTTGACCAGCTTAATGGTTATTTAAGGATATCACTTTCTTAAGTAATTGCTTTCGAGAGAAGGGTTTTTCGATAAAGGGCACGGTTATATCTTTTATTTGATTTTCGCCTAAAAAACTACTTTAAGAAGGTACTTTACTTGAGGATATAAATTTTATACCTCTTTGACTAATTCAATGCCATTTTTACCCGGCATAATGACATCACTGAACATAATATCAATTTGATTTTCTTCTAGTAACTTTAAGGCCTGTTCAGCATTATAGGCAGTTAACACGTGATAGCCTTCTTGAGCTAGTAATTCTGAATTAACATTGGCAAGAGCTCTTTTATCATCACCAACAACTAATATTATTTACTTGATTTAAAAGTCGTTCGTCGGATTGAATATCGTTTTAATAGGGCGGGTTGCTGGTAACATTAGGGAAGTAGATAAAAAAATGAAAACTTTAGGGTAGGCTAATTAACACATCATTGATTATTATTCGCTTGCGACCTCTATCTTTAAGGCTTATTCCTACTCCCCGCTTAAATTATCACTTTATTAAATGGCATAAATTACCAGCTTAGTTGTTTGATGGCCCTAACTCGTCTATAATGCGCCCAAAATTTATCCTTTAGATTTAAAATTTATTATTTGTTTATGTTAATAGTTTTTATTCTAAGTGGGTAAGCTATTTATATTTAATTTTACACTTAACTTAAGAGGGCTATTCATGGCTATCGAACGTACTTTTTCAATCTTAAAGCCTGATGCAGTAGCACAAAATGCAATTGGTCAAATTTATAACCGTTTTGAAACTGCTGGTTTCAAAATTGTTGCTTCTAAAATGGTTCATTTAAGCAAAGAAAAAGCTGAAGGTTTTTACGCTGAACATAGCGAACGTCCTTTCTTTGGTGCTTTAGTTGAATTTATGACTTCTGGTCCTGTTATGGTTCAAGTTTTAGAAGGCGAAAACGCTGTTCTTAGACACCGTGAAATTATGGGGGCTACTAACCCAGCTGATGCGCTTGCTGGTACTTTACGTGCTGACTACGCAACTTCAATTGACGAAAATGCTTGTCACGGTAGTGATGCATTAGAATCAGCAGCACGTGAAATTGCTTATTTCTTCTCTGATGATGAAATTTGCCCACGTACTCGTTAATTCGACGTCGGCATAATCTGTGAATCAATAGTTGTTTGATGATTTACAATTAAAGGATTTTACTGAACAGTCAGTAAAATCCTTTTGTTTTTATAGCTAAATGACTTTCTCTTATCGGCTTAGGTTGTTTAGCTATAAATTCTTTGCCAAATTGTTACTTGTGTGTGAAAAGTGTACAATTTGCCTCCGTAAAATTTTGTTGTTTGGAAAGTTCTTATCATGAGTGAAGTTAATATTGAGTCAGCGGCTAATGCTGAAAATAAATCTACTGAAAATAAGTCATCAGTTAAAGCTGTGGGTAAAATTAATTTACTCAACTTTGACCATGAAATGATGCGTGAGTACTTCTCTTCTATTGGTGAAAAGCCTTTCCGGGCAGATCAGATCATGAAGTGGATATATCACTTTGGTTATGATGATTTTGAGCAAATGACAAATATAAATAAAAAATTACGTGAAAAACTACAACGCAACTGTGAAATAACTGCGCCAACAATTTCTGAAAAGCAAGTTTCAAGTGACGGTACTATTAAATACTCATTAAAGCTTGATGGTGGCCAAGAAATTGAAACTGTTTGGATTCCTGAAAATGGCCGAGCAACACTTTGTGTTTCATCGCAAGTAGGTTGTGCTTTAGAATGTACTTTTTGTGCTACCGCACAGCAAGGTTTTAACCGTAATTTAACTATGTCTGAAATTATTGGCCAAGTATGGCGAGTAGCTAATGACATCGGCGCAACTCGTATCACTGGTACCAGACCCATCACCAATATTGTTATGATGGGCATGGGTGAACCGCTACTTAATATGAAGCACCTAATACCTGCACTTGATACCATGTTAAATGATTTAGGTTACGGTTTATCAAAACGTCGAGTGACGGTAAGTACCTCAGGTGTTGTGCCTGCGCTTGATATGTTAAAAGAGAAAATTGATTGTGCCTTAGCGATTTCTATCCATGCACCCAATAATGCCTTGCGAGATGAGTTAGTACCGATCAACAAGAAATATCCGTTGGAAGATTTTATTAAAGCAGCCGCACGTTATATTGATGGTTCAAAAGCTAATAAACAAGCAACTATAGAGTATGTCATGTTAGATCATGTTAATGACAGCACAGATCAAGCCCATGAATTAGCGATCGCATTAAAAGACTTGCCAAGTAAAGTAAATTTAATTCCGTTCAATCCATATCCGGGCTCATCCTATAAACGTTCTAGTAATTCACGTATTGACCGTTTTGACAAAGTATTGCAAAGCTATGGCTTAACAGTGATTACTCGTCGTCCTCGAGGTGAGGATATAGATGCTGCATGTGGACAATTAGCCGGCGATGTTTTAGATAGAACTAAACGAACGGCACAGCAGAGGGATAAAAAAGAGCTGAAAGCTGAAGATATTTCAGTCAAAATGCTTTGATCACGTTCATCTTATAATAGAACGTGTTATAACATATGGTGCAAAAAAGGACTCTGCTGTAAATTAAGCTTAAATTTTAATTCAGAATTAAAATTAAGAATTTCGGTAAATATTATAATAATTAAGTTAAGTGATTTCTGACTCTTATGGTTAAATTTGTTCAAAAAGTCGTTTTTATAACATCAAGTTTATTGCTAACTGCTTGTGTTACCCAAAACTTTGATAAAGATACCCCTGTTATTGAACAAAACTCCTCTGATCAAGAGCTCGCAATGGGAAGAGTTACTTTAGGGTTAGGTTATTTAAATATGGGTAATACTACTCAAGCAAAATATAACCTCGAAAAAGCGAAAAGATTTGATCCTAACCTAATAGAAGTTCATACAGCATTTGCGCATTATTTTGAAACTGTTGATGAGCCTGAATTGGCTGAACAGTCATTTGAAAAAGCATTATCAATTAAATCAAACGATGCTAATACGCTTAATAATTATGGTGTGTTTTTATGTCGCCAAGAAAATTATTTAAAAGCAGAACAACAATTTTTAAAAGCGATTGCTATTCCTAGTTATTTGTTAGTTTCTAAAAGTTATGAAAATTTAGCTTCGTGCCAATTAAAAGCTGGAGATTTTGAGAAAGCAGAACGGTATTTATCTAAAGCTATTACTCATAGCCCTAATAGTAGCTCAGCTTTATTTCAAATGATTGAGTTGGAATATGCCATGGGCAACTATAAAAAAGCTCGTCGTTATACCCAAAAGTTTGAAAAAGTTACTCGTAGATTTAGACCTGCTTCATTAGCTCTATCATTAAAAGTATATCAAAAGTTAGGTAATCAAAAAACAGCTCGAAATTATGGCTCAATGTTAGTCAGTATGTACCCTGAATCATGGGAAGCTAAGCAATATATACTAAATGGACTAGAAAGAACCGAAGCTGATGATCTTGCTGAAAAATATCAGGAAATGAAATTAAAAAACAACAGCAAAAAAGCTAAAAAGCGAGTGATTGTTTTATCTCCTCATAACAAACCAACCACTCAGGCTAACCAGCAGAAAACGGTAGAAGCCAAAACTGAGGTCGTTAAAGAAGCGTCGAAGCCTGAAAATAAAGTATTGCCAACAGCAGCAATACTTGTTGATTCAGCAGCTGACAGTGTAGGTGGTACTAACGTAACAATCGTCGATGCAAATTCGCCACAAGTTTCAGCCATGACTAAAGCCGTTGTGGCAAGTGAGATAGCCAACGACGATGAAATTATAACAACTGATGTAGCGACAGGGTCTATCGCTGAAGACAATGGAATTAATAAAGCCCTTGCAGATGAGACCGTTTTAGCGAGCAACGTGACAAGTGTAGTGAACAATGATGATTTAGTGACGGATACTACTCATGTAACTGAAGCAGCAACTTCAAGCAGTGATAATATTCAAGACTCTATTGAAACTTCAGTAGAAGAATTTAAAGAAGACATTACCAGTTCAATTTCTGAAAACTCTTTAGAGGAAAGCATTTTACCTGAAGAAACATCCTTACCAAGAGAGTTTCATGTTGTCGTCAAAGGTGAAAACCTTTATGGCATTTCAGTGAAATATAATACCCAGATAAAAGCCTTAAGACGTTGGAACTCGTTAGATGAAAATTCGAAACTCCACATTGGTGATATAATCTTCGTAGCAGAGCCTTTGGTGGAAGAAACTACGGATGAGTAATAAAGAAGACTCTCTTGACGTTACTGGATTAAATGAGAGCAATCAACAAAGTGACTTACCTGGTGCGACTGAATTAGATGAAGATATGGAAGTTATTGGCCCAGGACAAATGCTTAGCCAAGCACGAGAAAGCTTAGGTTTAACACAAGAAGATATAGTCGATAAACTTAACTTTCGGCTGCTATTAGTAAAAAATATTGAAGCTGATATTATTGACCCAAACCTACCTGAAACATTTAACCGTGGTTATCTTTGTGGTTATGCAAAATTGGTGGGAATATCTAATGAAGATATATTAAATAGTTATGAAACATTGAATATTGCTAAAATTCAATGTGCTGAGTTACAAAGCTTCTCAAGAAATACTCAAAAAGAAGCTCAAAACAGTCTATTAACTTGGATAAGTTACTTAATTGTCGCCATTTTGATTGGCTCAACGGTTATGTGGTACTTACAAGACAGTAGAAATGTCGATATTAGCGCTAATCAGCCAGTAACTCCTGCAGCTGATGTGCTTGTTGAAAAAGTTAAAACTGCTGACCTTAGTGAGGCTAGCTCAGATGTTCCTACTCTAGAGCTTTCAGATAATGAAGTCTTACAGCCTAAACAAAACCGTTCAACTGAAGTTATTACTTTGGTTGAAAATAAAATCGATGAATTGATTACTGATGTTGAGCATGCTCCTGATATTGCAACAGCTATATTTACTTTTTCAGGTGACTGTTGGGTAAGTATTTATGATGCAACGGGTGAACGTATTGCCTATGGCGTTAAAAAAACAGGTTATGTAATGACTATAACGGGTCAAGCACCTTTTAAAGTTGATATAGGTCGGCCAGCATTAACAAGTATTGAATTTAATGGTGAGGTTATTGATATGTCAAAGTTTGATAAAGATAATATCGCAAAATTTACCTTGCCAATTTCTGAAGAATAAACTTCCTAGACAACGTGTTGAATTTTTATGTTTAAAGAATCCCCAATTATCCGCCGAATTTCTCGTCAAATTATGGTTGGCAATGTTCCTGTTGGCGGTGATGCGCCAATTACCGTGCAATCAATGACGAATACCCAAACCACTGATGTTGCAGCAACTGTGGCACAAATTAAAGCCTTAGAAGGTGTGGGTGCTGACATTGTTAGAGTCAGTGTGCCAACCATGGATGCTGCAGAGGCGTTTAAAGAAATTAAAAAGCAAGTGTCGGTGCCGCTAGTGGCAGATATACATTTTGATTACCGCATTGCTTTAAAAGTGGCTGAATACGGAGCTGACTGCTTACGTATTAATCCTGGTAATATTGGTCGAGAAGATCGCGTTCGTTCAGTCGTTGAATGTGCTCGAGATAAGAATATTCCCATACGTATTGGTGTTAATGGCGGTTCATTAGAAAAAGATATTCAAGAGAAATATAAAGAGCCAACACCGGAGGCATTACTTGAGTCAGCAATGCGTCATGTAGATATTTTAGACCGGCTTAACTTCGATCAATTCAAAGTGAGTGTTAAAGCGTCAGATGTGTTTTTAGCCGTAGGCGCTTATCGCTTATTAGCTAAACAAATTGATAATCCATTACACTTAGGTATTACTGAAGCAGGTGGTTTACGCTCTGGTTCAGTTAAATCTTCGGTAGGATTAGGTTTACTACTTGCTGAAGGTATCGGTGATACTTTACGTATTTCATTAGCGGCCGATCCTATTGAAGAAATTAAAGTAGGATTTGATATTTTAAAATCGCTAAAATTACGTAGCCGTGGCATTAACTTAATTGCTTGTCCAAGTTGTTCACGACAAGAATTCGATGTGATTTCTACCGTGAATGCATTAGAGCAAAGATTAGAAGATATCATCACACCAATGGATGTTTCTATTATTGGTTGTATCGTTAATGGTCCTGGTGAAGCTATGATTTCTGATTTGGGCTTAACAGGTAGTAGCAAAAAAAGTGGCTATTACCTTGATGGTATACGCCAAAAAGAACGCTTTGATAACAATAATCTGGTTGAGCAATTAGAACAACGTATTCGCGCAAAAGCCAAAATGTTGGACAGTGAAAATCAAATCGATATAAAAGAAATCTAACAATATTTAAATTGTATTGAGACATTAAAAATCAATTAGTTTAAATTTTATCATTATCAGCTTATAATGCGCGCTGCGTGTTTTTTATAGTATATTTGCGTATATTTTTATCAATTTTAGAAAGTAGAGAGAATCACACTCGTGGCAAAAGCAAACAAGGCACTTCAAGCAATTCGAGGCATGAACGACTGCCTTCCTGGTGAAACAAATATTTGGCAAATGGTTGAGTCGGTTTTACGTCGCGTAGCCAGTAGTTATGGTTTTGCTGAAATTCGTATGCCAATTGTTGAACCTACCGCATTATTTAAACGCTCTATTGGTGAAGTTACCGATATTGTAGAAAAGGAAATGTATACCTTTGATGATCGTAATGGTGACAGCCTCACCTTACGTCCAGAAGGCACAGCAAGTTGTATTCGTGCGGCTAATCAACATGGATTGTTATATAACCAAGAACAACGTCTTTGGTATATGGGACCGATGTTTCGTCATGAACGACCTCAAAAAGGGCGTTATCGTCAATTTCATCAATTTGGCCTAGAAGCCTTTGGTATTGCGACTCCTGATATCGACGCAGAAATTATTATGCTCACCGCAAGGATTTGGCGGGAACTTGGCATTAAAGATGTTGTCACACTAGAGCTCAACTCGTTAGGTTCAAATGAAGAACGAGCAAAATATCGTGATGCTTTAGTTGTTTATTTGACCGAACGTGAAGATCAACTCGATGATGACTCGAAACGCAGAATGTTAACTAACCCTTTGCGGGTATTGGACAGTAAAAATCCGGCAGTACAAGAAGCATTAATTGATGCACCTAAATTGTCAGATTATTTTGGTGAAGAAACTCAAGAGCACTTTTCGACCCTGTGTCATCGATTAGATGCAGCAGGGATTAAGTATGTATTAAATGAGCGTTTGGTACGTGGTTTAGATTATTATAATCGCACGGTATTTGAATGGGTAACTGATAGCTTAGGTGCACAAGGTACAATTTGTGCTGGCGGACGTTATGATGGCTTAGTTGAGCAACTTGGTGGTAAAGCAACACCTGGTTTCGGTTTTGCCTTAGGTATTGAACGATTAGTACTGATGCTAACTAGCTTAGAGCAAATTAATAATATACGCGATCAAGTCGATGCGTATGTCGTTATCTTAGGTGATGATGCGATAATAAAAGCAAATGAATTGGCTGAACAATGGCGAGATCAAGTACCAAATAGTCGAATTCAATGTCACTGTGGTGGTGGCAACATGAAAAAACAAATGAAGCGTGCCGATAAATCTGGTGCGAAAATAGC
>JALJPB010000112.1 GCA_022969175.1 Colwellia sp.
CGCCAACATAGAGGATAAAAAAGTACGAACTATCGACGATGCGCTGAAATATTTAAACGATGGTCCAATGACAACTTACAAGGACTTTGATTTTGGTTTGTATCTGGTGGAATTAAAGGAAACAGCAGAGCCTATTGGAATGTGCGGTCTGCTTAAAAGAGCAATATTAGAAGATGCCGATTTAGGTTATTCCTTTCTAAAACAACATTGGTCTATGGGTTACGCAAAAGAATCTGCTGCTGCAGTGCTAAAAAGTGCTAATCATGACCACGGATTAAATAGAGTAATAGCGGTTACTAAAGTCGATAATCAGCGATCCTCAGGTTTGTTAGAGAAGTTAGGTTTTAAATTTGAAGGTATGATTGAAATGTACGGCTGCAATAATAAATTATTTGGCATTAATTTCTAGCGAAGCTGTTGAGCCAAACAGTAAATATCAAGCCAGATCAAAAGGAATATCTTTAGGTCAATGATAACAATATAAGTATTGGTTTGGATAAAATCGTCATCTTAAACCATACTTTATCTGTCTAGAAGTTAGAAAGTTAAAGTATGGTGAACAAAGCTATAAATAGACTTACCCTCATCATTAGTTATTTTTTTGGCTGATGAAATTCAACTACATTCAAATCGGGATCGCGAATAAAAGTGGACGTTCCGGTAGGAAAGGTCACTGGGCCTTCAGAAATTTTAATGTGTAATTCATTAAGTTGTTCAACTATCGCATCCATATCGTTAACTTCCAACGCAGCATGGGTATAACCTGCATACTTGGTTGGTACATCCATCAATACATTTTCTTTAGCCGGTGCGGCGGCGTTTAAAATAAAATTAATATTAACACCACTTGGATGTTCCATAATGGCAACAGGCTCTGGCCCTACCGGTCCAACAATAAATACAAAGCCTAGCTGTTGGTAAAAAGCGCGTGAAATAGCTAGGTCGTTAACACGAATACCTAGATGATTAATACGAGTGATCTGTTTCATAAATTAACCTCATTGATTGTTTAAATTTTTAACTTGTTCTTCATCACTGCCCTGGTGGCAAGTATTTATCTTATCTTGTTCTTTCAAATCATTGGTTAGTACTTGTTTAAGCACTTCCATTCTTTGTTTGACCGCAATACCATAAGATTGATCATCACCCCATAAATCAATCAACATTTTCATTGATTCTTCATCATGTTCGGCAAATAATCGCCCTGCTCGCTCAGAAACCTCTTGGCTATTACCTAATAGGGTTAACGCCTCAACACCAAGGTTTAGTGCAGAATCAAATGTTTCTCGTTTGAAGGAAGTAATGCCCAACTTCATTAATTCGTATGCATGTCCGCGATCAATGGCTCGTGCGACAATGGCTAAATTAGGATAATGTTTTTTCGCCATTGCTGCTATTTCTAAAATTTTGTCCGGATCATCTATGGCAATCACTAATAACTGTGCTTCTTTAGCACCTGAGGCTTCAAGTAAGTCTTTACGTGCTGCATCGCCATAATGAACGCTATCAACAAAACGTTTCACCATTTCAATTTGACTAGGGCTATGGTCAAGAATAGATAAATGATAGCCTTGGGCTGCCAATAATCGGCCGATTATTTGACCAAAACGGCCGTAACCGGCAATAATAACATTCAGCGTTGGCTCTATATTTTCTGGCTTATCAAACTCCGCTTGTGGGTTATTGGTATTACTGAGTATTTTGTCATAAATCATCAGCAGTAAAGGCGCCATCAACATCGAAATGGCCACCACTAATGTGGTTAACTTAGTTTGCTCTAGGTCGAGTATATGTAGTGATGAGGTTAAAGATAACAAGACAAAAGCAAATTCTCCTCCTTGCGCTAAGGCAAAGGTAAATAGTAGTTTTTGACTGCCTTGCATCTTAAAAATTACCGCGAGTAAATATAGAACTATCGCCTTAATAGCTATTAGGGCAGTGACTAATAAAACCACTGTTGAAAATTGGTCAAATAACAAAGGAAAATCAATAGAAGCGCCTACCGCAATAAAAAACAATCCCAGTAATAATCCTTTGAACGGTTCAATATCGACTTCTAATTCATGTCTAAATTCACTTTCAGCCAAGACCACGCCGGCTAAAAATGTACCAAGTGCTGGCGATAAACCAATTTTCTGCATGATAACGGCTATCGCTATCACTAAAAATAAAGCAAATAAGGTAAACAGCTCTCTTAAACGAGTTTCTGCAATATACCTAAACAAAGGGGTAGAAACATATTTTCCGGCAAGAATGATGGCCGCGATAACAGCAATTGAGATAGTCACTTGCCAATAAACAGGGTAATGCGCAATTAAGTTGCCATGATCTGACATTTCGCCCATGGTGTCGCTAAACGCTAACAAGGGTAATAACGCCAAAATAGGGATCACGGCAATGTCTTGAAATAGCAGCACCGAAAATGCGTTTTGTCCGGCTTCTTGTTTGGTCCAGCCTTTTTCACTTAAACTTTGCAGCACTATGGCCGTTGAAGATAACGCCAACATTAAACCAATGGCCATAGAGGTTTGCCATTTTAAGGAAAACACACCCAGACATAATGCAAAAATAGCTAAGGTGGTCAACGTCACCTGTAAGCCGCCAAGACCAAGAATAGAGTGCCTTAGCTTCCATAAACGAGATGGCTGTAGTTCTAAACCGACCAAAAACAACATCATCACCACACCAAATTCAGCAAAATGCATGACATCTGTTTGATCGCCAACTAACCCCAACAAAAACGGACCAATAAGAATACCGGCCAATAAATATCCAAGTACTGAGCCTAACCCCAAACGTTTAGCCACAGGCACAGCGATGATAGCAGCAGCTAAATAGACAACAGCAAGTTCCAGCATCTAATTCTCCAAAACAAAATGATTACAATTAATTCTTTGTTAGTATTTTACTTCATCAACCAAGTTATACCAACGCCTTGGTGGTATTAAAAGATAATTTAAAGCTCAGTATCAATACAAAAAACAGGGTGAAAAATGAGCACGCCGCCATCGTGTAATTCATAGTACTGGCATCAATACTTTGGCTAATACTGACAACCGCGCTTGATAATGCACCTAAGCCAAATTGCAATACGCCATTAACTCCCGAAAGTACGCCGGTATTTCCTTGAGCATTAGCGAGTGCCGCTGATATTGCATTAGCAGCCGTCAGCCCCAATAAACCGACATAAAAAACTACGCCAGCAACAACATAAAACAAGGACAATTGGTAAAAAGCCACTATCGCCAGATAAGTACCAACAACCGCTAATAATACTCCGGCGATGATGAGTTTTTTTGTTGGCTCAACATCTTTTAACAAACGGGCATTAATTAAATTCATCGTGATCATCGCCACGGCATTGAGCGCCACCAACCAGCTAAATTGTGTGGTGGATACACCAAAATGTTCAATATAAACAAAAGGAGAACCGGAAACAAAAGCAAATAAGCCAGCGAATGCACTACCGCCCGCTAAGATATAAGCCATAGTCGTGCCGTTTGAAAAAACGCTTTTATAGCCGTTTAACAATGTAGATAGCTTTAATGGCTTAAGCTGTGATGAAACTTTTTTCGGTGGTATCAAGGTTATTTGTGCAATTAAAGTAATGATGGCAAAAGCGGCCAAGACAAAAAATATCCATTGCCAACTTCCTGCTATTAATACATAACTGCCAACCATCGGGGCAATCATCGGCGCGATAACTACGCAGGCCATAACATAGCTAATAATTTGGTTACTTTGTTTATCGCCGTAAAAATGATGAATAAAGGCAAAAACCACCACTGAACACCCACTTGAAAATGCTTGTATCGCCCGCCAAAAGTAAAGTTCATTAACCGTATCGGCAATAGCTATCATGCAACTGGCCATGGCAAAAAAACATAAACCCACCATCAGTAATTTAGCTTTATTGATTGAATCAGCCAAAGCACCTAAGATTAATTGCCCTAAAGCAAAAAAGATAAGGTAAAGAGCCACAGAGGCTTCCATGCTGTCTATGGAACTATTAAAAAATTGAGCCATCGTTGGCAGCGCAGGTAAATACATATCAATGGCAAACGGGGATAACGAAAAAATCATCGCCATTAAAATCACAAAAGGCCAAAAACCTGCAGCGGGTGTAGAAATACCTATTGGCTTTTCGGTATTTTTCGCTATTTCATTTATCATCATCTTGGTTATTTCATTATTTAATTAATAATGGCAACATTTTATTTGGTATTCTTAGAGAGATTAATAGGGTAAATGGGGAATGCTTGTTTCCAAATGATGGCCAATAAGCATATTTTTGCAAAATATAATCACACTAATCAAGAAATAATATGACGTTAAATACAAAACTGTTAGAGGGTATCGTTATCTTTGTTGAAGTAATTCAAGCAGGGAGTTTTACCAAAGCAGCCGATAGTACTGGCCACTCAACCTCTTATATTTCAAAAGAAATTAACAAACTAGAAGACCGACTAGGCGTTCGACTAATTAATCGAACAACTCGATCCATTAGTTTAACGCCTGAGGGCAATGTTTATTATCAACAATGCCAGCAAATTACCGAGGGCGCACAACAAGCTGAAGCCTCAGTTAATCAAACACAAATAGAACCCAAAGGCTCATTAAGCGTAAGTTGCCCTATTAGTTTTGGCTTGCCCCATTTAAAGCCAATCATCGTCAAATTTCTAACTGCTTACCCTAAGGTAGATCTTGAATTAAATATGACCGGTCGACAAGTAGACGTTGTGAGTGATGGTTTTGATGTGGTAATAAAGGCTGCCGCTCAACTTGAAGATTCAAGTCTTATCAGTCGCCTGTTAATCAAGTCTTATGGGGTAACCGTTGCTTCACCAAAATATTTAGCCGCTCATGGCACGCCCAAATGTCCTAGCGAATTAAGCCAACATAAAACAATTACTTATAGCCATGCTAAAGCACCCAACCTTTGGCTTTATTCTACTAAGACCGGCGAACAAATTACTGCACAATTAAACAGTCATGTCATTACCAACAGTCCTGAAATGGAGTTAGCACTTGCCCTTGCGGGACAAGGAATAACCAGAATGCCTAAGTTTAATTTAAGCGATAAACTCGCCTCAGGGGAATTAGTGACCTTGTTTGATGATTATCAAAAAAATCCTATTAATGTCTATTTATTGTATGCCAGTAAAAAACACATGTCAGCGAAAATACGTTGTTTCATCGACTTTGTAGTAAAAGAGCTGGGCGATAATAATTAAATTAATTGATCTCTTTTCTCAGAAAAAATGCTCCTTGACACATTCAAACATAGCGCAAACATACAAAACATATTCAATTGCCGATAAAATGGGGATAATATCTTTCTGTTTGCCCTATTAATCTATCAATAAAAAATAACTATCCTTGCTTACATCATTTAGCGTCTTTACTTCGCTGATAGGATTTAACAATAAAGAGGATATTATGAAGACAATTAAAAAATTACTGCCACTGGTCGTTGCCTTAACAACGGCTTTTACTTTTATTACCACGCAAGCAGTAGAAATTAAAACCGTCAATGGCGTTGCTACTTACCCTGACGGTTATCAAGGTACCCCCAAAAGAGCCGCCAATGAGGACCCTTTTTTATCGCCTGAAAACGCCGCCTTGATCTTAATTGACTATCAACCTCACATTTTAATGGGGGTGCGAAATATTGATCACCAAGAATTGATCAACAATATGACCGGATTAATTAAAACAGCGGTATTGTATGACTTACCCATTATTTTCTCTCATGTTGGCGTTGGCTTAAATGGTTCGCAACCTATGTTAGAAGAGTTGAGAAAACTCGCCCCTAATGCCGTCTTTATTGACCGTACTAATGTTAACGCTTGGGAAGAGCCTGAATTTGTCAAAGCCGTTGCAGCCACCGGCAGAAACAAACTCATTATGGCGGGGTTATGGACAGACGTATGTTTAGCCTACCCCGCCATAGAAGCGGAAAGAAACGGCTATGATGTTTATGTGCCTGAAGATACCGTTGGAAGTATTACACAACTAAGTCATGACAATGGCATGAGACGAATGGAAAAAGCTGGTGTCGAGCGCATCACGTGGAACGTAGTTCCTGCTGAGTTACAGCGCGACCATGCTCGAACTCAAACAGCAACTCCCGTGACCAGAATATTTATGGAGTACTTATTTAAAATGGACCCAGATAAGCCATGGAAATAATCACAAAATAATGATAGTTAAGATGGCAAGTGAACGTTTCATTCACTTGCCAATTCAACAAACTAAGCGTCAACAACAATAACTTCGCCAGTAATAAATCCGTCAACTGAACGTTCAAATGCTTTACCAACAAGCTTTCCTGGCACTGGCTCAAAGCCAGCCATCATTTCACCATAAACATCCCAAGCTTCAACAAGTACCGTTGGGTTAACAACATTGATACGGGTATTTCTCGGCATTTCTAACGAAACAATCTTTACAAAAGTATCAATAGCACCGCTAGTTGTTGCATCAGCAATGGCGAAAGGAATTGGTTTCTTATTTAAAATACCACTAATTAGCGTAAATGATCCGCTATCAGCAATGTACTCTTGGCCTATTCGTACTAAGTTTATTTGTCCCATCATTTTACTCATTACCGTTGTCATCCACTGCGCTTGAGTCATCTCAGTAAACGTGGCGTATTCACAAAAACCAACCGTGTTAACGACTGCATCAAAGTGATCTACTTTTTTATATAAGTCTCGTATTGATTGTTCATTAGTAATGTCAACAATATAGTCAACATCCCCAGAACGTCCTGCGGTTATAACTTTATGATTACCTAAACCTGTTAATGCTGCCTGACCCATTTTTCCTAATGCACCGATTAAAATAACTGTTTTCATTTGATTCTCTCTTTTTAAAGTCTACCAATTTGGTTAAATTGATTTGATGGAGAGATAATAAAGAACTTGTTAAACAAATATAAACAATCATTAATTGTTAGTGTTACAAGAAAAATTGGTTTTGTGCTACATTGCCTTCAAATGGCAAAAAATATGGCTGACTACTGTGAGTAAATTAGACCGATTAGATCTCAAACAATTAAGAGTATTTCAAGCCTTAATACGAGAACAAAATGCATCAAAAGCGGCCAACCAATTAGGGCTAACCCAACAAGCCGTCAGCGAGCATTTAAAGAAATTGCGTGATGTTTTTGATGATAGGTTGTTTCTTAGAAAAACAAATGGCTTTGTACCTACGCCATTTGCGGAACAGTTATCACTAGGTGTAGATAAACTGTTGATTGATTTTTCGGCACTTTTATCGCCGTCAAACTTTGACCCTAAAACAATCACCGGCACTTTTGTTATTGCCGCTACCGATTATGCCCAACAGGTTGTATTACCCGAATTAATATCAATATTAAGAAAGCAATCCCCTCATTTAAAGTTGATCGTTCGAGATTTCGAGATTGATAAAATTCATGACTTAATGGAAAGTGGAAAAGTTAATTTAGCGATAGCATTTCCCGATTATATTCCAGATAACTATCCTATGGTAAAGCTTTTTGAAGAACACCATGTCTGTGTTGCATCACCCAATGCATCTATCTCACATAAGAAGCCTTCTCTAACTGAAATTGCAAATTACCCAAGCATTATTGCTTCGCCTTCTAGGCCAAACTTTAAAGGGTCTATTGATGACTGGTTTAAGAAGTTTGGCTTAAAACGAAATGTTGTGGTATCAGCACCGTGCTTCTCTATCGTGCCAATGTATCTAGAGACTACGGATTCAATTGCATTTTTACCTTCACGAGCGATAACTGGCTTGGACTTGGTAGAAATCCCGCTTAAAGAGTCACCTGATAAATTTGATGTTATCGCGGCTTGGCATCCACGATACAATGAAGATGCGTTGCAAAAATGGGTGATATCCATGCTTGAAACCGAATAATAAGAGTCAAAAGTTGACCCTTTAACATTTAGATTTGGTGACTTCTCAGTGCGTACATAAGACATGTGGTAGTGGTTGAACTTAACAACAGCTTATCGCTATTAACTGACATGGTGTGTTAATTTTAATAACCAATTTTTTGTTACTTCAGCGGTCTTAACTACTCCCTCTATTATGCCAGCTATTTTAAATGATGGCTGACATCAACCTATAAACTCTATGGCGCAATCATCCTCAAAGTGAGATATAAACTAGTGCTAGAAACACTTAACCACTACATTAAGAATTAACTAATACCATAGCTTCTTTCATTACAGCCGCTCTAAGGTATTTTAAGTGAGTCAATATCAACCTACGAAACAATTAGTACAAAGTACTTGTCTGTTTTATAAACGAATGTTATAAAATAGCAGTAATAAAAAAGTATACTAATAATATAAACGAACAATAGGTGTTGGTAATGGATTATCGTGAGTCGATAGTGAGTTTAGGCATAACGGACAAATTACTTTGTCCTTGTTGTGGTAGCCAAAAACATCGTGTTAATTCAGTGATCACTTATGGTTTTTATTTTCTTGAGTACTTGCCTATTTTTCCGGTAAAGCGTGATACACAAGTACAATGTTTACAATGTCAAAACCTTGCAGAGGTTATTAATAATACCTCGGATCGAAAACTAGTTTTCTCTGATTTCAGTTTGGCATTTTTCAACAAGCTACGCTTGCTTAGTACTTTTACAGGCAGCATTATTATCATCCTACTGCTAAGTTATTACTTTTCTGAAGAACAAGAAAAACACCGACAGAGTCAAGCCTATATCGAGGCACCTAAAATTAACGACTTTTATTATTTAGATTATAGAAAAACTTTAGGAGATCGACGTCCACACCACAATTATCGTGTTGCTAAAATTGTTGATATTACCGGCGGCACAGTATCACTTACTTATGGTAATTACTTTTATCCATTAAAAAATTCTTTGAGCGATGGTGTAAGTTTTGGACAAAGTACAAATGTTCATTATTTCGAAAAACAACGGCAGAATTTTTCTTATGCAGAATTAGATAACTTGTTTGAACAAGGCTTTATCTATCGAGTTGTGCGACCAGAATTTAGTATGATCGGTAGCAATAGAGCTGTTTATATGATTGATGGCAACCCTGTGACTAACACGACAGTGGTGAAAGAAAAATGGCACTATATCCCCGGCAAGCGCGAAAATACAAAAGGGGTGGCTTACCTTGAAGCAGGTCATATTAATGATAGGTTTGAGCAAGCTTTTATATTATTGAAACAGTCGGCAGAATTAGGGTATGCGCCAGGACAAACCAACTTGGCTGAACTCTACTTAAGCGGCATTGAAGGAAGTCGTGATGTACAAAAGGCCGCTAATTGGTTATTACAGGCTGCTTTGCAAGGGTATCAACCCGCAATAGAAAAATATCGTGTGATATGTCAATTGGAAGAAACTTGCCAAATTGAAGATTTTTATCGAGCCTTAAATCAGGCAGGCACTAGTTATCGAATTGATCAGCCACTAAAAAAGTGAGATTTTGATTAACTTAAAATTTGAACTTTTTGCCAAAAGCCAACTTTTCTTGACTAATCCCTAGATTGGAACACCACGCGGTTTCATCCGGTATCTTTTGCTAAATAAAGTGCAGAACTCAAACACTAAATATACTGATATAACGTCACCTTTTAATTAAACAACCCACAAAAAAACCATCAATATTAGCGACTACAGTAAATAAAATAAAAGTAGTAAAAGAGTTAAATAACACCTATTATTCCGTTAGATTTATTACATAAAACCAACAACTTACACTATTGGCACATTCGCTTTACACTGGTTAGTTGAGCGCAGCGTTTCATTATGTCATGGTATAAATTGTATTTTTTTATTTAAATTTATTACTTCAAGACACAAAAAACTATATGATTTTTATATTTTACAGTAAAACTTATTTTGACTCAGTTCAAGGGTGTCATATGAACTTACCGCGTACTTTAACTAACAGGATTTTGCTGTTTGTATCACTGTTTTTAGTGCATACAACTCTTTTGTCTCAAGATTTAGAGCCTAGACGATGGTCTGTGCTTCCTGGTAATACACAAGTGATTGCTTTAGGGTTTGCAAGTACTTCAGGGGAACTCTTTTTTGATCCTGTGCTAGAAATTGAAGATGCCAGTGTAAATGTAGAGACTTCTTACTTCTCTTACGTTCGTTCATTTTCATTTGCTGGTAATCCTGTACGATTTGATGCATTGATACCTTGGCAACATGCAAAATGGGAAGGACTTCTGCGAGGTGAGTCTGCTGTAGCAGAACGTAGAGGTTTTACCGACCCGAGATTCAGACTCTCTATGACCTTGCTTGATACGGCAAAAGAAGAAGGAAATCCAACATCTAGAACGGTTGTTGGTGTGGCGCTCGCAGTAAGTGTACCGCTTGGGCAATACGATAATGAAAAATTGCTCAATTTAGGACAAAACCGCTATAGCATTCGTCCTCAGATTGGTGTGGTACATACAGAAGGAGCATGGTCATACGAATTAACCGGATCTATCTTCTTCTATACAGACAATAATGAACTTTTTAATGATAGTAAGAGAGAACAAGAACCCCTTTATGCATTGCAATCACATGTGGTGTATCTATTTAGCCCTGGGGTGTGGACTGCTGTTGGTGTTGGGTATGCTTGGGGTGGGCTTTCTCATATAAATGATGTTAACAAAGATGATACTTGGGGTAATGTTTTGTCTTCTCTCTCTTTTGGTTTTCCCCTGAGTAAAAACCAAGGGCTAAAGTTAACGTATTTAAACGGACGAACACAAAAAAGTACGGGTGCTGCTCTCAATACCTTTAGTCTAGGATGGTCACTGTTATTTTAATAATCATTAACTATAATCTAGCAATTATCAGCTAAATCCTGCTTTTATTCATGCTCTTTTTTGTACTATTTATCGCGCGATAATTGAATAGTTCAATCTCTACTTTGAGCTTTTTTTTAGCTGGCATAACATACCCAATTGAACTCACACACCAAAGCTGTTGTTCACTTAATTGTATTGGCATGACTTAAAATTGCGTAAAGGACAGCAAGCTTAATAGTCATAAAAAATTCTTTCGTTGGATCCTTTTGAATGATATAGCGGGCACTTATATCTTTCACTTCGTATCCACTCTATTTGCAAAGGGTGTTGAATAGTCCTTAATTCAGAGACTACCCTTTTGGCTAGGTATTATCATTATCTATTGATCTTTTTTCAACTTATCGCATAAATTGTTTTATAGAGGGATAACTGTGTACGCTTATAAAGAAAAAACATGTGAAGTGCTCGAGTGATATTGGCCTCAACTTTATGTGTATTCATGTTTTTACTTGAGCATGTGAATAGTAAACAGCAATAGGTATCAGTGGAGTTTAGAGTGAATCTCTATGGCGGTATATACCTCTTTGCGAGATATAAACCAAAATTTATTTCTCAATTAAACTAGTAAATCAGACCAATTTAATTAAGTGCATCTCAACACCTATTGCCCTGAACATCCATATTCAAAGCTATAGAGTAAACATCAATAATGATTAAGTAGTTTAATCGAGCCACGTTGATTATTCAGTCGCAGTTTTATGTACACCAGGAAGTGTCCATTCACCATTAAGGAATGTTTTATCAACCAAATACAGTCTTAACAATAATTTAAATTTTTCTGCTGGAGCCGGAAGCCAGTTGCTAATACCTTGATTGGGTGGCAGGTGTTGAATATATAGATCTAACGATCCATCTTGATTGAATTGTAAACCTGAACGATCGCCTATAGCATAACGGCCAATTTCATTTTCGACGAAATAGCCTTCTGCGTCATACATGGATAACGACCAAAATGCATCAACGGGTGGGATTTTATCTGCTGCAAAATGCAATACATAGTTGTTGTTGCCATCATAAGGTTGCCCAGTTGAATCAACACTAGTACTTGGATAACTCGCCTCTTCAGCAGGCAGTGCGCCCAAACCAAAGCGTGCAATTACTGTACGAAGACGATAATTGGTTCCATAGATACCTAAATCGTGCATTACATTCCAACCTTGCTTATTGGCATCTCTGGCGCCTACAGCTTGCAGGATTTTTTCTATCGTTAATGGTATCGACTTTTCTACTGCCCAACGCTGGATTATCCCTAAGCTGGCTAATTGAAAATCTTTTCCAGGGCTAATGTTTAAATGAGCAAATTTAGCCAGTGCTGGAGTATCAGCGGCCAACGGTGGTTGTTTGTCCATCAGTTTATTCAATTGACTAAAGAAGGTTTGTGCATCCATATTATCGACAATACTCATAGGATCGGCTGTTTCTTTCTGCTTTAAATTACGATTTACCCCACGAGTTCGCTCTCCAGATTGCCATTTTTTCATCGGAGTTAATGCCATTTTAGCTTGGATTTTGGCGACGTTAACTACATCTTCAACACTGTTAGTTTGAATGCGGCCAATCAGCCAAACCATATTAGTTGGAGATTTCACTACAGAGTCAATACCAGGAGGAATTTCGCCGTCAAAGTCTGGACCGACAACGGCAATTTCTTGCGCACCATTACCCGTAACACGGGTACCTCGACTTTCAAAGACATTGGTCCAAGCGTCCATAAAAGGTAATACGTAATAACGATCGCCCGTTGCTGGCATAGACAGTACTTGCGGGCCTTGAGAAAGATCGAGCCATGCTGTGCTATAAAGCGTGTCAACATTAGGTCGAACAACAAGTCGAAAGTTATGATTTGGAAAGTTTAAGCTATGGATCAAACGATTAGCAGGGCTAGTTTCAACCGTACCTTTACGAGTTTCTTCCATAATAACTAGGGGATAACCATATAAATAGGCAGATGAAGCAAGTTTAAATTCGTCAATCACCATCTTGGCAGCCCCGGCTAAACCGATAATCACCACTATTGTTCCAATTACATATTGTACTTTTGGTTTCATTTTCAATTCCTACTTAAAGCGACAAACTAAATTTTTATGCGTTATTAATTATTCGAAAATATTTTTATAAAATCACTCAGTTTCGCCAAAATGATTCAGCTATCTTTTACTAAGATCAAAACTGACACCGTCGTAAGTTCTACATTGTCTAGTCATATAATCATATGACTGTGAAAACATTTCCATTACGACAATAACAGCTGTGTTTACTTATAAACTGCGATCACAGACCTTTAAACCGGCTTTGCTAACGGCCACATATACACGCCCGTTATTATTAACATCACACATTTTGACATTAGCAGTGTCAAAAAAAACAAATCCACAGACAATTTGACATGTAACATGTCATTAATCAATAAATATATTGACACCTCAAATGTCAATATGTATTAATGACAATATAAAAAAATATAATAAACAATAAAACCATGGGGAAATAAAAAATGAATTCGAAGAAAAAGTTAACAACAAATAAAAAATATTTATCAGTACTTATTCCTGCACTACTTTCTAGTTATGGCCTATCAGCACAAGCTGCTGAGGAGAAAGATGTTCAGGAAACTAAAGCCTTAGAAGTCATTACGGTAACCTCTCAAAAAAGAACACAAAA
>JALJPB010000113.1 GCA_022969175.1 Colwellia sp.
TGAAAAAAGTCTAGTTGCTGCTCATTTTTTACTTCAAAACCGGCTAATACTTGACCAAAAGCTGCACCATGATTGCGATAATGAAATAAAGTGATGTTCCAATGCTCACCCAAGGTATCTAAAAATTTCTCTAATGCACCTGGGTATTCAGGGAATTCAAAACTAAATAAACGCTCTTGTAATAAGGCCGGTTTTTGACCACCGATCATATATCGAACATGTAGCTTCGCCATTTCATTATCAGTAAAGTCATCCACTTGATAGTTTTCATCGGTTAATGACGTTAATAATTGTTGACGATCATCAACTTCACCACCTAAACGCACACCAACAAATATATTGGCGGGCTTATGGTTTTGCTCTGCATTACCAAGATAGCGATAGTTAAATTCGGTGATAACTTTACCAGCTAGTACCTTACAAAACTGGCGAAAACTGCCTTTTTCTTCGGGAATCGTGACCGCAAGCACCGCTTCTTTTTTCTCGCCTAATTCACAACGTTCAGAAACATATCGCAAAGTATGAAAATTCATATTGGCGCCTGAAAGTATCGCCACTAATGACTCTTCTGCTGGTTTATTTTCAGTTACTTGAGTTTGACAGTATTTTTGCAGACCCGCCAAAGAGAGTGCGCCTGCAGGTTCGGCAATAACACGAGTTTGTTCAAAAATATCTTTTATTGAAGCACATATTTCATCGGTAGTTACCGTGATCACCTCATCGCAATAACGCTGAATTAAATCAAAGGTTTTTTCACCAATGCGTTTAACGGCAACACCATCGGCAAATAACCCGACATGGTCTAAATCTACCGGAGTGCCAGCTTCAAGTGCTGCTTTTAAACAAGCTGAGTCTTCTGCCTCAACACCAATGATTTTGATGCCCGGTTTGAGTTGTTTTAAATAAACTGCCATACCCGCAAGTAAGCCACCACCGCCGACAGGAATAAATACCACATCAGTATTCGGCTGTTGTTGCAGTAACTCTTTAGCAACCGTGCCTTGACCGGCAATAATATCAACATCGTCAAAGGGATGAACCAAGGTTTTATTTTCATCTTTGGCAAAGACTAAAGATGCGGCCTGCGCTTCATGAAAGCTTTTACCAATTAAACGCACTTCTGCGCCAAAACGGCGAACATTATCAACCTTGATATCTGGCGTAGTGATTGGCATAACAATCGTCGCTTTAATTCCTAATTTATGAGCGGCCAATGCTAATCCTTGGGCATGATTACCTGCAGATGCAGCAACAACGCCTTGAATACACTGAGCTTCTGATAAGTTAATCAGCTTGTTATAAGCACCGCGTAATTTAAATGAGTGCACGGGTTGTTGATCTTCACGCTTAAGAAATATTTGATGTCCTAAGCGAGTTGATAGCTTAGTGAATGGTGTTAGCTCTGTTTCAACAGCGACATCGTACACTGGGGCTAATAATATTCTTCGTAAGTAATCGAGCGCCAGCTCATGACCCTCAATGACTTCTTTAGACTCAGCTTCTGTCATTAGCTTTCACCGTTGGTAAAATTATCGAGCAAGGCACGATTTCTAACTGCACCTTTGTCAGCACTGGTTGCCAACATCGCGTAGTTTTTCAAGGCGTAACTGATAGGACGAACACGACCGGTAGGTTTCCACGCAGCCTTACCTTTAGCGACCATTGCAGTACGACGAGTTTCAAGTTCAGCTGCTGATACTTCAAGTGTGATCTGACGTGTAGGAATATCAATATGAATAATATCACCTTGCTCAACTAATGCGATTGTACCGCCATCAGCGGCTTCAGGTGATACATGACCAATCGATAAACCTGAAGTACCACCAGAGAACCGGCCATCAGTTAATAGCGCACATGCTTTACCTAAGCCCATCGATTTTAAATAAGTGGTTGGATAAAGCATTTCTTGCATGCCCGGCCCACCTTTAGGGCCTTCGTAACGAATAACAACGACTTCGCCAGCCACTACTTTTTTAGCTAAGATACCTGCTACTGCCGCATCTTGGCTTTCAAAAATATGCGCTGGGCCGGTAAATATTAAGTTATCGTCGCTGACACCAGCCGTTTTAACAACACAACCATCGACAGCAATATTGCCTGAAAGTACCGCTAAACCCCCTTCTGTTGAAAAGGCATTTTCAAGGTTTCGAATACAGCCATTAACTCTGTCATCGTCTAAGGTATCCCAACGACAATCTTGGCTAAAGGCTTTAGTCGTGCGGATACCTGCAGGGCCTGCACGGTAGAATTTTTTAACCTCTTCATCATCGGTAAGAGTAATATCGTATTTGGCTATTACATCAGCTAGCGTGGTACCTAACACATTAGGCACATCGGTTTTTAATAAGTTAGCGCGATCTAATTCACCTAAAATAGCAATAACACCACCTGCACGATGCACATCTTCCATATGATATTCTGGCGTTGATGGCGCAACTTTACATAATTGCGGCACAATGCGTGATAATTTATCCATGTCTTCCATGGTGTAATCTATTTCGGCTTCTTGAGCGGTAGCCAGTAAATGCAAGATGGTATTAGTTGACCCTCCCATCGCAATATCAAGACACATAGCATTTGAAAAAGAATCTTTGTTGGCAATATTACGTGGTAAGGCACTTTCATCATCCTGTTCGTAATAGCGCTTGGTTAGCTCTACAATTTGAGCACCAGCTTTTAAAAACAGTGCTTCGCGATCAGCGTGGGTAGCTAACATTGATCCATTGCCAGGTAGCGCTAAACCAAGGGCTTCAGCTAAACAATTCATCGAATTAGCGGTAAACATGCCCGAGCAAGAACCACATGTTGGGCAAGCAGAACGCTCCACTTGGTCACTCTGTTCATCAGATACTTTAGGATCGGCGCCTTGAATCATCGCATCAACTAAATCAAGTTTGATAATTTGATCACTTAGCTTAGTTTTACCTGCTTCCATTGGCCCACCAGAAACAAATATTACCGGAATGTTCAGCCGCATTGCTGCCATCATCATACCAGGGGTGATTTTGTCACAGTTTGAGATACATACCATAGCATCGGCACAATGGGCATTTACCATGTACTCAACAGAGTCGGCAATTAAATCGCGCGACGGTAAGCTATAAAGCATGCCGCTATGACCCATAGCGATGCCGTCATCTACCGCAATAGTATTAAACTCTTTGGCAACACCGCCCGCTTCTTCTATTGCGCCAGCAACCAATTGCCCCATATCTTTTAAATGGACATGACCCGGGACAAATTGAGTGAACGAGTTAACCACGGCAATAATAGGTTTACCAAAGTCGTCGTCGGTCATGCCAGTTGCACGCCAAAGGGCACGAGCTCCTGCCATGTTACGGCCTTGTGTAGAAGTTGCTGATCTTAATTTAGGCATAATATCTGTATTTCCAAAGGTTCACTTTTTAAGTGTTTTGTCATTTTTCCGATGTTTTTCCATCAAAAAAATCAATTGTTTGTTTCTATTACTATTTCTATTGAACCGGGGTTAACCAAGCCCATTTATCTTCGGTGCTACCATCAAATAGTCCAAAGAACGTTGTTTGTATTTTTTTGGTGATCGGTCCTCGATTACCATCCCCTACTTGTATACCGTCCACCGATTTAACTGGCACAACTTCTGTGGCTGTTCCGGTCATAAAAAACTCATCGGCAAGGTAAAGTGCTTCTCGAGAAATGGTTTCTTCTCGTACTTGGTAGCCTAAGTCAGCAGCAAGTTTAATCACACAATCTCGCGTTAAGCCCTCTAAAATAGAGGCGGTATTGGGCGGTGTATAAATAACGCCATTACGGACAATAAATAAGTTTTGCCCAGCCCCTTCACTGACTTGATTATTGATATCTAAGGCAATACCTTCGTCATAACCATGGCGACGAGCTTCTTGAGTAATCAATTGTGATGATAAGTAATTTCCACCTGCTTTCGCTGCAGTTGGCATAGTATTTGGCGCTAATCGGTTCCAACTTGAGATACCAACATCAACACCATTATCGATAGCATCAGCCCCTAAATAAGCTTCCCAATGAAACGCGGCAATCATTAAATCAGCAACGGCATCAAGCGGCGCACGTATGCCCATGCCAATATCACCTAAAAAAGCGAGTGGCCTTAAATAAGCACTGGTTAATTGATTTTTCTTCACGGCATCATGACAAGCTTGAGTCACTTGCTCTATGGTAAAAGGCATTTGCATACGATAAATTTTTGCAGAATTAAACAAACGCTTAATGTGATCGTCAAGACGAAAAAAACAGCTGCCCGTTGGTGTCTGATAAACTCGCATGCCCTCAAAAACAGACGAGCCATAATGCAAAGCATGACTCATGACATGTACAGTTGCATCTTGCCATGGAATCATATTGCCATTAAACCAAATGTAATCTGCCTGTACTTTTGCCATGTTCACTATTCCTTTATTGCCTATGCTGAAACTTTTTTTATGCTGTGTTGTGAGTTACTTTTACGTCTTTAATATCGATAAGTTTGTTAATTTGATCAACCAAAAGTTCAATGGGGCGATCACTCCTGACAAACAATTCAATATAACCAATATGAGTTCCGGTATTTACTTTGGCATTGATACCATCGATTAAAAAACCGCGATAACGTGTTACTTGTAAAATCCGTTCAAGTACTACTTGTTTATCATCGACTTGTATTGCTAATTGATAACGGTTCATTATGTTTTCTCCATCATTTGATCATTGGCGGTATTAGGTGGCACCAATGGCCAAACATTATCTTGGGCATCAATTTTGACTTGTAATAAATAAGGTCCGTCATGATCAATCATTTCTTCAATGGCCGCCGATACCTGATCTTTTGTCGTGATTTCTTTGGCTTTAATGTTAAATGCACCTGCTAACATGACAAAATCTGGATTATCAGATAAATCGGTTTCACTTAGCCGACCTTCAAAGAATAAATCTTGCCATTGGCGAACCATGCCCAGTTTCCCGTTATCAATAAGCACTATTTTCACCGGAATTTGGAATCGTTTTATCGTTGATAATTCTTGAACATTCATCATAAATGAACCATCACCAGTAACCGTTATGACACAATCATTAGGTCGACTAATTTGTGCGCCAATGGCTGCAGGTAAACCGAAACCCATGGTGCCCATACCACCACTGGTAAGAAAGTTACTCGGGTCATTAAACGACATATGCTGTGCCGCCCACATTTGATGCTGGCCAACATCTGTAGTAATGCAGGTGTTTTCTGGCATTTTATCGCTAACTTCTTTTAAAACTGCTGGCGCAAATATTGTGTCACCGGGATGATCATAATCCCAAGCAAAGTCAGCTTTCATTTGCTGACAATGTAGCTGCCAGTCATTAATTGACAAAGGTATAGCTAACGCGGGTAAATTAACTTTTAAATCCCCTAAAATGGCTGCATCGGCCTTTCTACGTTTATTGATTTCAGCGGTATCAATATCAAAATGAATGATCTTGGCATGTGGGGCAAACTCATCTAATTTCCCTGTGACGCGGTCATCAAAACGAGCGCCAACAACAACTAATAAATCACTTTGCTGTACTGCAAGGTTAGCGGCTTTTGTGCCGTGCATACCTAACATACCTAAATAATTTTCATCTTCAGGGTTAATCGCTCCCAAACCCTTCAAGGTAGAAACACTCGGCATACCGGCAAGCTTGGCAAACGCTCTTAATTCGTCAACAGCATTGGCCATGCCGACACCACCACCAACATACAATACCGGTTGCTTGGCTTGATTCAATAAAGCTAAGGCACTACCGACGTTCGCAGGAGGAAGTTTGACTTTATTTTTTAATTGAGAAAAATCTTCTAGGCTATTTTCTACCGCCGCTAATTGAATATCTTTAGGAATATCAACAAGAACAGGGCCTTGCCGTCCTTCAAGAGCGATAGCGAAGGCTTTATGTAATACTTTTGGTAAGTCATTAATATCGGTAACTTGGAAGGAATGTTTTGTACAAGCCAACGACAAACCAAAAATATCGATTTCTTGAAAAGCATCAGAGCCCATTGCCGATGTTGGTACTTGCCCGGTAATGGCAACAATAGGAATAGAATCTGCAAGGGCATCTGCCAAGCCGGTAATTAAGTTTGTTGCGCCAGGACCTGATGTGGCAAAACAAACGCCAATCTTGCCTGAAGCTCGAGCATAACCAACGGCAGCAAATGCCGCGCCTTGTTCATGCCGACACAAAAAGTGCTCAACGTCACTATCATACAAAGCATCGTATATTGGCATAATGGCACCACCGGGGTAACCAAACACATGTTGAACACCATGTTGCTGTAATATATCAAATAATAATGAACTGCCTGTGTGCTGTTTTTCACTTGCCATTTTTATGTCCTAACTGTTTAACTACATTCAATATTTAATAAAAAATGCCACTAAACAGTAATCTCCTGTATTTTATAAATAATTTAATATCAGTTTACGTAAACGTAAGTTTTTTGATGCCTTAAAACGACAAAACCCCCGTTCCTTTCAGAGCGGGGGTTTGTAGTTAATTTTTTGCTATTTTTCTTAGCTCAACAAACAACCCCGCGATGATTTAATAATCACCACGACGAGAATGTTAATAATCACTGAATTCTTTAATAAAAGAATTGCTGAGCTAAAATGTTGCATTGTTATCTTTTGTTCCGAAAGCGATAAATAGTAACGAACTACTTATCTTAAAATTTTTGGCAAATTGTCTGCCTATTTAAATTAGTACCATAGCTCTAATAGTTCGAGCAAGGTTTTTATTATAGTTTTTCTTAAGCGATTAACTTAATCAGTTATATGAGCTCTTTATTATTCCATATGTTTTGCGACAAAGTGCCTCATTTTTATTGACGCATTTACCTGATTCATATAACTAATTAATGTCATTTTAATTGGTAATGACGGCTTGAAGCTCAAACCATAATCTAATAGTTTCTCCCCAAGGTTAACATTATCAGTGCTAATAATAACCAAGATCGAAGTATTAGGCAGCGAAACATTATTCAATAACTGATTTTCAATAATATCAAACGGTGCATCAGCCTGTATTAGCCCGATAATACCCAGCTGTTTAAACTCATCGGTTTGATATTGATTGCTCAAGTTATCAATGGCCTCTAAATAAGCTGGCCAATCTCTATTGCTTGACAGTAAAGCTAATTGTTGTGCTTTTTCTATTAATACCTTAGATTCAAGAGCAGGAAGTTCTGAACTTTTTATAGATTTATGCTCAGAGAGTTGTACATCATTACCGTGCTCTAAGACAACTTCTTTAGATACACACTTTTTAGCTATCTCAGCTAACACTAACTGCTCTTCATAATAGGCATTTAATAAATCTTGAATTACCTTTATAGCCTTAAGTAGTTCTTTGTCATCAATATGATTTTTAGTAAAAAACTGAAAGTCGTTACTAATCTTCTCTCTGGCTCTTTGGAAATAATCAGCAAATAATACCTTTTCTTTTATAGGCAACCACGACTCAATTTTAGTTATGCTGTGTTGACTTTTAGGTAAAATATTTAAGTTAGCCAACTCATTAAAAATGTAGGTCGCCACTTCAAGTTGCTCTTTGCTTGTTGGTGAAGGTATAACATCGATCAATGAAATTTCTTTTTCACTCACTGATGTTGCCACACCTTGCGCTAACCAAAAATCAAATGATTTTTTATTTAATCGTGTTACCGACAGTGATAATAAATTATTGTCTTGATAATTATGATGCCAAGTTTTTTGTAAGTTACCTGAAAAGCTCTTAAGTAATAATTCATGATGGGCTAAACTTAAATTATTTTGGGTCGCCTCCACTAAATCCATAAAGTCGACAGCTAAGCCTGAATCTAATATTAACGATAAATTTTCAACATTAACATTATCCATGTTAGCAATCATTTCAGCAATGACAGTTTTACCGTTAAAAATAGTTGTATCATCAATTTTACCATCAACTACCATTTGTTTAATTGCAATAAAATCATTATCGTCTAAATGTTTAAATAGAGCGATTACATCACTTTGAGGTGGATAAGAAGGTTCTTTTTCATCCCCTAACAAATCATTATAATTTACCCCTTTTTGCCAGCCATATCTTTCACGGTAATCTAGTATATCTTCTTCAGTGTTTAAAATTACTTTTTCAGTAACTTCCACTGATTGGCGATTACGTTTCATCAGTTTTTCGTAAGTTGAAAACATTTTTAATTTAAGATCATTAAATCGCTTAATCTCACTTAATGTGGTTTCAATATCGGCACAAATTAACTGCACTTTTTTATTTTGTGGGGCTTTTTTAAAATGGTTAATTACTTTCGATTGCGCTGGTTGGGGGAAAATAATTTTAGATTTTTCTGGATGCACCAGATAAAAAAACCAATCACTTTTACCTATAAAAAACATAACCGGGATTATTAATATTGATATTAGTAAATATTTTGCTTGTTTCATGCGCTCACTTCTTTATGTTTTATAATGTTAAGCAATATAAATTATACTTATAATTCACTAATTTACACTGGTGAGTTTGTAGCAGGGTAGCAGCACCAAACATTGCTGTACATATAGCTATTGCAGGTGGTGCTGCAAACATTAGGCATGTACTCCCCGCAGCTAATCCTGCAACACCTACCCTTGTAGTACATTTACTATCTACAATAGAGGCATCTAGAGCACACTCTGCCGGTGTCCGTGTATCTGTATTTTCCGCTGTCGTTTGATTATTTGAGTTTGAAGCATTTTTTGCTTGAGAAATGATCCAATCATTCATGTGTCTTGCTGACTGACAGTGCCTATCACATGGGTTTTCAATGGTAATAACTTCAGTGGTGGTTTTTTGTTCAGAATAAGAAGGGCTAGCTAGTAAAAGAAGAGCGATCGCAATACATTGAAATTTCATACATAAAATCCTTGTTAATATATTAATGGCGCAACGTATACTATATACAATATATATTCAATGCTTGTTTTTATTAAAATTACAACTAAACTAATAACATAGGAAATATAAAAATGGAATTTTATGTCATTAGCCTCTGTGTACAGCCGCGCTCGTGTTGGTCTTGAATCTCCTCTGGTTAACGTTGAAGTACATTTAGCCAATGGCCTACCTGCTTTCAACATTGTTGGATTGCCTGAAGCTTCGGTAAAAGAATCGAAGGATAGGGTGCGTAGCGCTATTATTAATTGTGGCTATGAGTTTCCTGCTAAACGAATCACTGTCAATCTCGCCCCAGCAGATTTACCCAAAGAAGGTGGGCGCTTTGATTTACCCATTGCCGTGGGGATTTTAGCGGCCTCAGATCAACTGCCTAATACAAATTTGCATGACTATGAATTTGCTGGAGAGCTTGCCTTGTCAGGTGAGGTTAGAGCAATTGTTGGTGAAATTCCAATGGCGATGGCGTGCTGCGAGTCTGGCAGAACATTGATCATCGCTAAACAAAATGCCGAACAAGCAAGCTGGGTTAAACAAGCCAAAATTCATCCAATAGATCATTTAACTCAGCTGTTTGCTCATTTTGCTCGTCAAAATACCTTGCCCTTTGTTGAAGAAAAAGCCATTGAACAGCTCAAAGTAGAAAATGAGCTAGATATGGCAGATGTTATTGGCCAGCCACTGGCCAAACGGGCATTAGAAATTGCCGCAAGTGGTAGCCACAACCTACTTTTTATTGGCCCTCCGGGTACAGGGAAAACCATGTTGGCCAGCCGCTTAGCCGGAATATTGCCTCCAATGAGTGAAGTTGAGGCCTTAGAAGCCGCAGCTATTCAATCAATCAGTCACCAGCATATTAACAATAAATCGTGGTTAACACGGCCGTTTCGGGCGCCACATCATACCGCTTCTTCAGCAGCGCTTGTTGGTGGCGGCAGTCAACCCAAACCAGGAGAAATCTCGTTAGCCCATAACGGTGTATTATTCTTAGATGAACTACCAGAATTTGAACGTAAGGTATTAGATGTTTTACGTGAGCCGATGGAGTCTGGCGAAGTGACTATTTCACGCGCTATGCATAAACAAACTTTTCCCGCGCGCTTTCAGCTGATTGCCGCAATGAATCCAAGCCCGACAGGTTTTTATAACGATAATCGTAGTACGCCCGAACAAGTTTTACGTTATTTGAATCGATTGTCAGGACCTTTTCTCGATCGTATCGATATTCAAATTGAAGTCGCACGCTTACCCAAAGGTATGTGGGCCAATCAACAAACCCCCAGTGAATCAAGTTTTGATATTCAATCACGGGTAATAGCTTGTCGGCAAGTTCAAATAACTCGACAAGGTAAAGCCAATGCTCATTTAGCCAGTAGTGAGGTTAGAACTTATTGTCAGCTAAGTAACGCTGATAATGAGTTTCTAGAATTAGCGATAGAGAAATTAGGCCTTTCGACTCGTGCCCATCATAAAATATTAAAAATAGCCCGCACTCTTGCCGATCTCAACAATACCGAAGATATTCAACATGAGCATATTATTGAAGCGTTATCTTACCGTGCCATGGACAGGCTACTTCGACACTTAACCAGCGCCGTAACTATTTGAAGATGGGAGTTATTTACTAATTGCTTGAAAAAAGGCTTTTAGCAAGGGTTGCTCTTTTCGCTGAGTTAAACAACAAATCCCTAAATCAAACGGTGCAATTTCACCAACAGAGGGCAAGTATTGCACTCGATTTTTCACCGGACTGTTATCAACAACTACTTTAGGTGCAATGCCAATACCACAGCCTAAAGCCACCATACTCACCAAAGCTTCATGTCCAGAAACCGTGGCATAGATATTGGGTTTACCTTGTTGTTTTTTTCGATACCACTGTTCAAATCGTTTTCTTGCAGAACCATGTTCGGGCAATATTATTGGGATCTTGGCCCAATCAAGATCTTTTTCTTGCAACTGTTGCTGAACACTACAAGCGATTGTTGGTGCAATAACCGCCAAGGGTATTTGGGCAAGGTGATGAAAATTAAAACTACTTGAAAGATTTTCCGGTTTTGCGGCGATAGCAAAATCTACCGATTGACGCTGTACTTGTTCTAATGCATCGGCGGCATCACCAGTTGTTAGCATAATTTCCACTAACGGATGTTGTTGTCTAAATCGATCAAGTAGTGGTGGTAAATGGCTGTAAGCAGCAGTTACCGAACAATAAATATGAAGTTTGCCTTTAAGTTCAGCTTGTTTTTGATCCAAAGAAAACTTTAGTAACTGCCATTGCTCTAATTGCTGATCAGCAAACTTTAATAACTGCTCACCTGCAGACGTTAACATTACAGAGCGGTTATCACGATGCAGTAATGGTGCACCCATTTCATCTTCCATACGTTGAACTACCCGACTCAAAGTGGAAGGACTGATATGATGTGCTTGTGCTGTTTTAGTAAAATGCAGACTTTGGCTTAAATGTTGAAACATTTTTAATGATTTAATATCCATAACTATCTAATTAGCCTATCTATAATGGTTATTGCAAAATACGCAACACTACTGTGCGAATATATCATTTTAAGCAACGTAATAGA
This sequence comes from Colwellia sp., assembly GCA_022969175.1. Taxonomy (GTDB): domain Bacteria; phylum Pseudomonadota; class Gammaproteobacteria; order Enterobacterales; family Alteromonadaceae; genus JALJPB01. Next base: position 11,511 of record JALJPB010000113.1, read on the forward strand.
TAGTTTAATATCACTGCATCGTCAGGGAACTGGCATTTAACTTATATTTATACTTAGCACTAATACATAACATATGGCATTAACGCATAGTCGTTAAGCAGGAGAATTTCATGAGTAACTATTTTAATACCTTAAGTTTACGCGAAAAATTAGAACAATTAGGCAAATGTCGTTTTATGAAGCGTGAAGAATTTGTTGACGGTTGTAACTTCATCAAAGACTGGAACATTGTTATTGTTGGTTGTGGCGCTCAAGGTTTGAACCAAGGTTTGAACATGCGTGACTCTGGTTTAAACATCTCCTACGCACTACGCGATGCAGCTATTGCTGAAAAACGCCAATCTTGGCAGTGGGCTTCTGAAAACGGTTTTACTGTTGGCACTTATGAAGAATTAATTCCTCAAGCTGATTTAGTTTTAAACTTAACGCCTGATAAACAGCATACCTCTGCCGTTACTGCGGTAATGCCGTTTATGAAAAAAGGCTCTACTTTATCTTATTCTCACGGCTTTAATGTGGTTGAAGAAGGTATGCAAATTCGTTCAGACATCACGGTAGTTATGGTTGCTCCTAAGTGCCCTGGCACTGAAGTACGTGAAGAGTACAAACGTGGTTTTGGTGTACCGACATTAATTGCTGTTCACCCTGAAAATGATCCTCAAGGTAATGGTTTAGCTATTGCTAAAGCTTATGCCTCTGCTACAGGTGGCGACAGAGCGGGTGTTTTACAATCGTCTTTCATTGCTGAAGTTAAGTCTGATTTAATGGGCGAGCAAACCATTTTATGTGGCATGTTACAAACGGCTGCAGTGCTAGGTCATGAACAATTAATTGCCCAAGGTATGGATGCAGCTTATGCCCGCAAGTTATTACAATTTGGCTTAGCAACCACCACTGAAGGCTTAAAACATGGCGGCATCACTAACATGATGGACCGTTTATCAAACCCAGCTAAAATCAAAGCTTTTGATATGTCTGAAGAGTTAAAAGTAATTTTACGTCCGTTATTTGAAAAACATATGGACGACATTATTGAAGGTCGCTTCTCTGAAACTATGATGGCTGACTGGGCAAATGACGATGTTAACTTATTAACATGGCGTGCAGAAACTGCTGAATCAACTTTTGAATTAGCTGCAGATTGTGATGTTGAAATTACTGAACAAGAATATTACGACAAAGGACTTTTTGTTGTTGCCATGATTAAAGCCGGCGTTGAACTTGCTTTTGAAGCTATGGTTGCTGCTGGTATTATTGAAGAGTCAGCTTATTATGAGTCTCTACATGAAACACCATTAATTGCTAACTGTATTGCTCGTAACAAATTATACGAAATGAACGTAGTAATTTCTGATACTGCTGAATACGGTAACTACTTATTTACTCACGCTGCGGTACCCTTACTTAAAGAATTCACCACTAAGTTAACGTTAGAAGAGTTGGGCGAAGGCATTAAAGACACTGACAATGGTGTTGATAATATTCGTTTAATTGAAGTAAATGAAGCGATTCGCAGCCATGGCGTAGAAACCATAGGTAAAGAGTTACGTGGTTACATGACTGACATGAAAAAAATTGTTGAAACAGGCGAGTAATCGCTAGCAATAATTTATACCTAAAGCTATCAAGTACCTTTGATAGCTTTTATATTCAGGGATGAATCATCATGATTTTAGTTCCAGACAAATCATAAGTACTTACATCCTTGTAAGTAATGTCGAGATGCTGGTGACTGAAT
>JALJPB010000114.1 GCA_022969175.1 Colwellia sp.
TCAAGTACCGGGCCAGAGGTTGTTCGAATACTAACACCCATCTCGTTGGCAACAATATTGGCTAAGGTGGTTTTTCCTAAACCCGGAGGGCCAAAAATAAGTAGATGGTCAAGTGGCTCGCCCCGGTTTTTAGCCGCAGGGATAAAAATTTCCATCTGCGCTTTAACATGGCTTTGCCCAGTATAGTCGGCCAATAACTTAGGACGAATTGCTCTATCAACTGGTTCATCTTCAATGGTTTCTACCGGTTGTATTAACCGATCCGCTTCAATCATTACTTTTCCTTACCTAAGACACTTTTACCGTTAAAGCATCGACTTTAATGCATGACGAATGATATCTTCACTTTTCATCTCATTATTGTACACAGACCTCACCGCTTTATCAGCTTGCCCTTGTGTATAGCCTAGTGACATTAAAGCATTAAGTGCATCACCTTTTTCATCGTTTATCACATTCAGCTCATGATGAGCAACTACCGACATGTCACCAATGGCTAAAGTCGAGTTATCGCTTTGCCAATCTTTTAATCTGTCACGCATTTCAATTAACAAACGCTCTGCGGTTTTTTTACCAACACCAGGAATCTTAACAATGGTAGCTAAGTCATTATGAGTAACACAACTGACAAATTGATCGGCAGACATGCCAGATAATATCGCTAAACCTAGTTTGGGACCAACTCCATTGACTTTTAACAAAATTCTAAATAGCTTTCGTTCAACCTTATTGGCAAAACCATACAACAATTGGGCATCTTCACGAACGACAAAATGAGTATAAACAATAGCTTCTTGATTAAGCTCAGGTAAGGCATAAATACTGGTCATTGGCATCGTAATTTCATAACCTACACCAGAACATTCGATTAAAATTTCGGGAGCAACTTTTTCTAACAATATCCCACGTAAACGACCAATCACGGTAAAACACCTGTTTTTATTAACATATGTCGCAACCATAACACTAGATATTTATACAGTAAAGCAAAAGCTATTTTCTGTGATCACTCAGTAATAATGCAAAGGTTAGGAAAGAGAAATGTTTATCGCAACCTGCCTCTTACCACTTTAGTCGCTTGGCCTGACAATTTAGCCAAAAACTCATGGCTGTGTCCATGGCAAAGTGCAACAGCTAAGGCATCAGCAGCATCTTCTTGAGGACTTGCCGGTAGCTTTAAAATAGACTTTACCATGTGTTGTACTTGGCTTTTGTCAGCTGCACCTGTGCCAACTACCGATTGTTTTATCTGCCTAGCCGAATATTCAGCAATCGTTAAACCGTTATTAGTGGCGGCAACAATAGCAGCACCTCGTGCTTGACCGAGTTTAAGTGCAGAGTCGGGATTTTTCGCCATAAATACTTGTTCAATGGCAAACATATCAGGTTTAAATTGAATGATGAGTTCAGATACGCCGGCAAAAATAGTTTGCAAACGTGAACCTAACTCTTTACTTGCTGCATCTTTATTAGAGCCCATAGCCCTAATACAACCACTGCCAAGGTAAATAAATTTTCTACCTTCTTGTTTAATAACGCCATAACCTGTTAGGCGCGAGCCAGGGTCGATGCCGAGAATGATAGTCATATAATTGTCATATATTGGTTAATATTTACTACTGAGAGTGTCCTTTGAATGAAGCATAAAAGGAAGTGAGGCTAATTAATAGTATAAAGACAAAAATGCAGTTTAAACTTACGTTTTAACTGCATTTACCAAGTAAGTTCTCCCAACTAAAAAGCTCGGGGATGACAACTTAGAGTGTTAGTCTATTGAACTTACTCAGCTGATTGTTCTTTTTTCTCTTCTTTAGGAAGACAAGCAATACCTAGTTCAAGCAATTGTGCAGGGTTTGGCTTACCAGGTGCATTAGTTAACGGACAAGCAGCAGTGGTTGTTTTAGGGAATGCCATAACATCACGAATTGAACTTGCCCCTGTCATCAACATCACTAAACGATCAAGGCCAAAGGCTAAACCTGCATGTGGTGGCGCACCATATTGTAAAGCTTCAAGTAAGAAACCAAATTTCTCTTGCGCTTCTTCATCACTGATACCTAGAATTCTAAATACTGCAGCTTGCATGTCTTGGTTATGAATACGAACAGAGCCACCACCTAATTCACAACCATTTAGCACCATATCGTAAGCATTTGACAAGGCACCAATAGGGTTGGCTTCTAATTGCTCGGCGGTTAAGCTAATTGGTGCGGTAAATGGATGATGCAAAGCATGCATATGGCCATCAACTTCTTCGAACATTGGGAAATCAACAACCCACAATGGTTTCCACTCACCTTGAAGTAATTCAAGGTCTTCACCAACTTTAAGACGAAGTGCGCCAAGTGATTCAGTTACCACGTTATAAGTATCTGAGCCAAAGAAAATAATATCGCCTGTTTTAGCATTTGCCCGTGTTAGAATAGCTTTAGCTTCATCTGATGATAAGAATTTTAAGATAGGTGATTGCAAGCCATCAACGCCAGTCGCAAGTGCTGCATCGATATCATTCACTTTCATCCATGGCATACCTTTAGCGCCATAAATACCAACAAACTTAGTTAGCTCATCTATGCCTTTACGTGAGAACTTAGACGCTCCACCTGGTACACAAATTACAGCAACACGGCCTTTTTCATCATTTGCAGGACCTGAGAATACTTTAAATTCAACATTTTTTAAAATATCAGCAACATCAACAATTTCTAATGGGTTACGAAGATCAGGTTTATCTGAGCCAAAGCGAGTCATCGCTTCAAGATAAGTCATTCGTGGGAAAGTGCCTAAATCAACATCCATCAACTCTTTAAATAAGTTAACGATCATCGTTTCAGCAACTTCCATCACTTGGTCGCTACTCATAAACGACGTTTCAATATCGATTTGAGTAAATTCAGGTTGTCTGTCTGCACGTAAATCTTCATCTCGGAAACATTTGACGATTTGGTAATAACGCTCCATTCCTGACATCATTAACAATTGTTTGAATAACTGTGGTGATTGAGGAAGTGCAAAAAAGCTGCCTTTGTGAGTACGACTCGGTACTAAATAATCGCGAGCACCTTCGGGCGTAGCAGCAGTAAGAATAGGAGTTTCAATGTCTATAAAGCCCTGGCCTTCAAGTGACTGACGAACTTTTGAAGTGACTTTTGCTCGAAAGCGCATACGCTCAGTCATTTCTGGGCGGCGTAAATCAAGGTAGCGATATTTTAAACGCTGCTCTTCAGAATTATTTTGGTTTGGATCAAGTGGCAAAGGTGCAGACTTATTTAAAATCGTTAATTCTAAACCTAGAACTTCAATAGCTCCGGTAGCCATTTTCTTATTGACTTGCCCTTGTGGGCGAGCACGAACAATACCTTTAAGCTGTACACAAAACTCATTTCGTAGAGTATTTGCTTTGGCTAAAACTTCGGGTAAGTCTGGATCGTAAACAATTTGCACTAAGCCTTCACGATCACGTAAATCTAAAAAGATTACCGCTCCGAGATCACGACGTTTGTTAACCCAACCACAAAGAGTTACTTCTTGACCAATATGAGATTCATTAACCTCACCACAATAAAGACTACGCATGTATATATGTCCTGAAAATGTCACTAAAAGAGTCTGACAATAAGGAAAAACCTTAGTGTTAAAGCTCGTTATGATAAAAATGCCGCTATTATAAAGCAATCATCACTAATGTCACCTGCGAACATCAGTTTCCCTCCGTTAATATTTACGTTAAAATGGCCACCATAAAATTTAGCACCTCGATTAACAAGAACTTAATAAGAATTTTGCCAATGTCACCACCAAAAACCGATGTCATATTTTCAAGCAAACATAGCCAAGTAAAAGACTTTACTTTTGATGCCCAAGTCGTTGAAGTATTTCCTGATATGATCAGCCGCTCTGTACCTGGCTATAATACCATCATCGATACCATAGGCCGTTTAAGCCAGCGTTTTGTTACCGACAATTCCAATGTTTATGACTTAGGTTGCTCGTTAGGCGCGGCAACGTTAGCCATGCGCCAAAGGATCACCGCAAAAAATTGCAAACTTATCGGCATTGACAATTCACCGGCTATGGTTGAGCGTTGCAAAATGCACATTAATGCCTTTAAAGGGATAACGCCTGTTGAGATTATTGAAGGTAATATGCAAGACCTTAATATTGAAAACGCCTCAATGGTAGTGCTTAATTTCACTTTACAGTTTATAGAGCCTGAACACCGTCAAAGTTTAATCAATAAAATTGAGCAGGGATTAAAGCCCGGCGGTTTGTTATTAATTTCGGAGAAAATTTCTGACAGTGATGAGGTTTGTCGTGACCTACTTACCGATTTACACCATGATTTTAAACGAGCCAATGGCTATAGCGAACTAGAAATAGCTCAAAAACGTACCGCACTTGAAAACGTTATGCGCACCGATACCTTAGAAACCCACAAAAAGAGGTTGTCTCAAGCCGGCTTTGCTCATGTAAGCCCTTGGTTTCAGTGTTTCAACTTCTTTTCACTTATCGCAATTAAAGCGTAAAAAACAAAGTAAATATCAATGACCTCATTTAATAAATTCTACCAACAAATCGCCACTAACCGTTTAAGCCATTGGTTAAATACCTTACCAGCACAGCTAACTGACTGGCATAACAATAACTTACACGGTGAATATAAACATTGGCAAAAAACACTCCATGCCCTACCCTCGCCAAAAGAAGGCGTGACAGTTGATTTAACAAAAAGTGTCTCTGTTGGTAGCAATGATGATGTTGACAATGGCATTATCAATCAAGGCGAATACAAGCGATTAGAAAACTTATTAAAAAAATTCAAACCTTGGCGTAAAGGCCCTTATCATATTCATGGACTTCATATTGATACTGAGTGGCGCAGCGACTTTAAATGGGATAGGTTGCAGCCTCATATTAGCGATTTAAAAGGCAGATATGTCTTAGATATTGGTTGTGGCAGTGGTTATCACTTATGGCGTATGCGTGGTGCTGAGGCAAAATTTGTTGTTGGAATTGATCCTACTCAACTTTTTTTAATGCAGTTTAACGCCATTCAACACTTTATTAATGATGAAAGCGTGCATTTATTACCTTTAGGTGTAGAGCAGCTGCCAGAACTGCAAGCCTTTGATACCGTATTTGCCATGGGGGTTTTGTACCATAGACGTTCCCCTATTGATTTTCTTTATCAGTTAAAAGCGCAATTAGTAAAGGGTGGCGAGTTAGTATTAGAAACCTTGATTGTTGATGGTGATGAAAATACCGTACTTGTACCGGGTGAGCGTTATGCAAAAATGCGAAATGTTTGGTTTTTACCTAGTGCTAAAGCGATGTGCGCTTGGCTTGAACGTTGTGGTTTTAATAATGTTCGCATGGTTAATACCGATATTACCGCTTTAGATGAACAACGTAAAACTGACTGGATAGATACCGAGTCATTAAAAGACTTTATTGACCCTAACGATCCAACAAAAACTATTGAAGGCTACCCAGCTCCTCAAAGGGCTATTTTTATTGCTACTAAATAACGATTACTGGTATAAATAAAAATAACAACGACTTAAATTATTGGTCACTACTTTAAATAGTGATCAATAATTAACTGGTATTGGCCACTCGCTTTTAAGGCATTAAGGCCAATATTAAAAGCATCTCGAATAACTTCTGATTTAAAACCGGCAGAATAAACCCGTTCCTTAAAGATATAGTGAGCTGTTGTTGCTACTTTATGTCGTCTTGACTGATGAGTTTTTAAAAAATAATTAAAGATATTTATATCTAAAATTATAACTTCAACAGAGCCATTGAAAAGTAATTCAATTTGTTTGTTTTGATCAGCAAGTTCTCTATAGCCTAAAGAATATTTCACAATATCTTCATATTCAGGCCCCAGAAATAACTTGGCTTTTTGAAAAGCAGCAATGCTTTTCCCTGATAAGTCATCTAAGTCATCAATAATATAATTTCTATTTTTTAAACTAACCACTACGTTTTGATAACTAACATAGGGTTGAGAAATAAACATACCGGGATAGGCAAAATGTAACGGCAAGATTGATACACCATCTACGTGCCATTTTTGAAAATTAGTTATGTTTCTTGCCAATGGCACATGGGTAAATTCAGCTAAGTAGTTTTGAGAAAGCAGTGCTTCACGCATAATATCTATCTGAATTCCTTGATAGAGTGCTTGTACTTTATCATCAGGTACCGGGCCTTCAATTGGCTCGATGACGTTTACCGGCATAATAAATGGTGGTTTAGGCAAGCCTGAAATTATTTCCACTTTAGTGCTGTTGCTTTCGGCCTGGATTTGCAAACTAATAAAACTTAATTGCAGTAATAAAACAAACTTTAGCCAATTAGCGGTATACACATTTAGTCCCTTGAATAATAAGATTAATCTAATCCTTAAAATAATGACAATAAACAATCGTCATCCCTTGCACTGCTAAGATAATCAAGTAATGTAGATAATGCAAAGGTAAAATGATTAAAGTCATCTTTAGTATGGATTAACTCAAAGTTTAGCCTAAGATCCGATAATAAATAGGAAGTTTATGAACAAAATTTGGGTAGAGCGTCAGCAAGAGAGTGTCACAAAACGGCAACATGATCACCGCAGCCCATTTCAAAGAGACCGAGCGAGAATTTTACATTCAGCGGCATTTAGGCGACTTCAATCTAAAACCCAAGTGATGGGTAGTGGCCAAAGTGATTTTTACCGTACACGTCTAACCCATTCTCTTGAAGCGTCTCAAATTGGTTCAGGCATTCTTGCGCAATTAAGATCTAAACACAGTGACTTATGCAAACAGCTGTTTCCAGATGATGATACCCTTATTGAGTCGTTATGCTTGGCTCATGATATCGGTCACCCTCCATTCGGCCACGGTGGTGAAGTTGCTCTTCATTATATGATGAAAGATCATGGTGGTTTTGAAGGAAACGGCCAGACTTTTCGAATTGTTGCCCATTTAGAGCCCTTTAGCGAACATGCTGGCATGAATCTTACCCGTCGTTCTTTATTAGGCTTACTTAAATACCCTCAAGTTCTTGAACAGTTAACTAACCCACAAGCTGTTGATATCCCACAAAATCACCGACAACTTAAAGCCGGAGATTGGCACCCTCCCAAAGGGGTTTATAGTGATGATTTAGCGATATTAACTTGGGTACTTGCACCCTTGTCTGACAGTGATAGAGAAAAATTTCAGCAGATAAAAATAAACACCAACGGCCACCATAAAACGTTGTTTAAATCCCTTGATTGTTCCGTAATGGAACTAGCTGACGATATTGCTTATGGCATACATGATTTAGAAGATGCCATTGTTACCGGTATTGTTACTCGTAATGACTTTGATGACCATGTCATTAAAAGGCTGAACAAAATTGATGATGCTTGGTTGCAAGAATACAGTAAAACCCTCACCGACAAGCTTTTTTGTCAGCAGCATTTTAAACAAAAAGAAGCGATTGGCGGTTTAGTGAACTACCTAATAACAGCGATTGTGATAATTGATGGTAACGAGAAATATGGTTATAGTTTTGAAGAGCCGTTATTAAAATACAATGCCCGTTTACCAGAAAATATGGCTCAAGCTTTACAAATATTCAAAGACTTTGTTTATATGTTTGTTATCAAACAAACCAGCATTCAACGAATAGAATATCGCGGACAACAAATTGTTATGGAACTCTTTGAAGCCTTATCGTCTGATCCTCTGCGTTTACTACCCAGTAATACCGCAAAGCGTTGGCAAAAAGCAAAAGATAGCCAACTGAATCATCATCGAGTTATTGCAGATTATGTTGCAGGAATGACTGATGAATATGCCACCAGGTTATACCAAACATTGTTTTCACCAACTGCTGGCACTAGCTACCAAGAGCCTAACTTTTAGTGAAATACAGATACAAAACCTAACTTCCCTAACAATAAAAAGGGGATAATGAGTTATTCATTATCCCCTTTAACTAAGTTCTACTTACAGCAGATAGAGTTTATTTTCTAAATCTGCGCATAAAAAACAAGACACTCAAACCAAGAAAGCCAATACCACCACCGCTACTTTTTTCAACAACAGGAGGCTCAACTGCAGGTACAACATCGGGTACAACATCAACAACTTGAGCGATGATATTAAGCCCAGTTTCGGTTAATTCAAACGTATTACCGCCGCTAACTAGTGTGCCAACGCTCTGGCAAACATCATCTGACTCGTTACTGATAACAAACTTGTCACCTACAGACCAATCGGCAGTCCACACTCCACCTGTGGCTAAGGTGGCATAAACTGTCGTACCTCGATCGCCAGTGCTATTATCTAACCACTGAATCTTTATTGCCGTTCCAGTTTTATTGGTCAATGTTACTGCCGTAGATTGGGTATTATCTCTTCCTGTATAAGCAACTTCTTCTGAACAATACTTATCAACAGAAGAGACATATTCTTTATTTGCCCTAAGCTGTGCATTAGCAAAAATAGCTAAACCTGGGGCATCTACTAATACGTAGTATCGACCGGCTTCTGGCGTTTCAATACTACACGTTTGTTCGGTACCACTGCCTTCTCGAGAACGACACAAATAGCCATTATCAACATAAGGATTTGGCACTTGATCTTTTGCGACATAAAGCAGGGTTTCTCCACCACCTAAGCCAGTATTCACCGTTAAACCGGCATCGCCTTCGGCTACATCAATATAAAATAGTTTACCGTGCTGGCTGGTCGTTGTTAAAATATCTTCATAATTTAAAAGCTGAGCAGTTGCTTTAAATTCAGAAATTAAATTAGATGTTAACCATAGCGCAAAAGCGTCTTGGTTATCACTCGCCCAAGTTTCAAGCCAAGTATCTAATTCGTTATATTGACCATTTCGTGCTTTATCTCGTAATATTTGCATATCATCAGGGCGTTGTTCTACCATAAATTTAACCGCAGTAGAACCCCAATCATAAGGGCTGGCATCGCCATTGTAGCCACTTTTAATAATTTCACTTAAAGTAAAGGTAATTGGTGATTGTGCTAGCTTAACGGATAAGTAAGGTGAATCATTATCAGCAATATACTCTGCTAAGCCTTCAGTCCACCAGGTTAAATCATGCGAAGTGGTGGTTGAATAGTTACCTTGTTTGTTATAACGTCCATCTAAATAATGAGTATATTCATGGGTAAGTTCCCAAACAAAAAACTCATTATCGGCCCAACGTCTCGCTTCAAAAGTGATCACATCAGCATTAGCATTAGCAGATTCAGGATTTGATTCGAAATAAATACCTGTTGATGCGTCATCACGCATATTGAGTAAAAATTGACCCGTGGTCATAAATGCAGGCTGATTGGCAAAAATGTTAACATCAACCTCATCATTTTCATCATTTGGTACCGCTGTCATACCGGTATTAAGCTTTTGATGAAAAAGTGCTTCTACCGATTCAATTTCACTACAAATAAAGTCAATTTGTTCAGCCGTTAACCGACTGTTTTGAATTTTAACTGTGGTGGTATTTTCAGTATTTATGCATTCTCTAATCTGAGTAAATGCCATGGTTGAAGCGACAATATCAACATCGGTAAATGCTTCATAAGCACTGACTTCAAAAGTATAAGTGCCAGCAGTGGGTGACTTAATGACACAAGCTTCACTACTACCATTATATTCGACTTCACAATCAACGGACTTACCATTTGCGTCAATAATGTTTAAGTCGGCATCACCAACTACCACAACATTGCTTTTGTTGTTGATATAAATTGAGAGGTTAGCCGCACTTTGACCTAATACAATTGAAAAGCTCAAATCATCGGTTTCACTAGAAGCTATGGTATGCACTACGCCATCGGTAAGTTGAATTTGACTGTAAGCAGAAGCACTTGAGAAAGTGAACAGCGCAGCACATGCTAAGGCGATTTTATTTTTTTTCATTTTTATCCTTAATTCTTATCTATTAAATAGCGTCCCAAGCAGGGTATAAAGTATACAATAAAAATTCAACTATAATTAACGCATAATTAACAACAAAATGAACTAGTCAACAATGCAAGTTAATTTTCGAGTACAATTAAGCAAGTAATGATCTTCACCAATAAGGTAATTTGATGCTTGATATTTATGCTGGCGAAAACGCGATAAAGACCTTAAAAGAAAAGGGTTTTACGGCTGATATATTTACTAACTTTTTAGGAGCTAGCGGTGGTCCAAAGTGGTTTACTCTCTTTGGTTTAGATAAATATTTATTCAGTGAGTTTTTTAAAAATCGCACGCAGGTACTTAATATTATCGGCTCATCTGCTGGCGCATTTCGCGCGGCGTGTTTCGCCCAAAAGGATCCACTTAGTGCGATTAATCGTTTAGCAACAAGTTATGCCCAAACTGTGTATTCTGAAAATGCAAAACCTGAGGAAATTACCCGTAAAGCGATAGAACTACTAGATGAAGTTTTTGGCGACACTGGTATAGATGAAATTATTAATAATCCGGTAATGAAAGCGCACTTTATCGTTGCTAAATCAAAAGGCTTAACGAAGTTCAATAACAAATTATGCCAAGGGTCAGGATTATTTAGTAGTTATTTACTGAACAAAGTAGATCGAAAATTATTACGACTGCAATACGAACGTTTTGTTTATCAATCACCAACCAGCCAGATTAGCATTGATGATCCCTATAATTTTACTACCCACCATGTTGATTTAACGCCAAACAATATCAAACAAGCATTACTTGCTTCTGGTTCAATTCCTCTGGTAATGCTAGGCATTAAAAATATTCACGGCTCTCCTAAAGGCATGTATCGTGATGGTGGCATTATTGATTATCATTTTGATTTTGGTTTAAGGTCGAATTTAAGCAGAGAAAAAAATGATGGGTTAACCCTTTACCCTCACTTTAACGCACAGCCTAAAGCGGGATGGTTTGATAAAAACTCATCAAGAAAAGTACTTAAAAAGCATTATGACAATACCGTTCTTTTAGTACCTTCACTTCAATTTATTGCCTCACTTCCCTATCAAAAAATCCCAGACAGAACTGACTTTACTCAACTTGACGCTAAAACAAGAATTAGCTATTGGCAAACAGTTTTAAGCCAAACAGATCAACTTGCTGATGATTTTCATAAGCTCATAAATGGTCAAGATTTATCAAAAATTAAACCTTTAGCTCTTTAACACAGTAATACGGCTATAAAACGACATCATAAAGAAATCTAAAAAATATAAGTTATTCAATAACCTTAGTTAGGTTCATTAGCTAACGTTAGGTTTAATCATCTGACATAACTATTATTTGCGCCATTAATCATTTTAAGTAGCACTAATTAAAATTTTGTGGAGTTCTTAGATGTCATTTAAAATGTTAAGTATCAGTACCGCGGTAATGCTAGCTTTGTCTGGATGTGGTGGTAGTGATGAAGTCTCAATACCAATAGTGCCTGATACGCCAGTTGTAGTGCCACCAGTAGTGGTAGATTACCCTTCAGTTAATCTAGAAGAGATAACCCAGCATATAACTACCACCAAACCATTAATGTATGTGGTTGACTTACCCGCAGACGCTCAAACTTTAGTGATTAATTTATTTAGTGGTACACAAGGCCATGCACTTGGCGACCCCGACTTGTATGTGAGGTTTGAAGCTGAAGCTTCTGCAGGTGAAAATGGCAAGTTTGACTGCTTCTCATTTAAATCCGATGGTGACAATGAAGTTTGTATAATCGATAAACCACTTGCTGGTCGTTATTATATTCTTATCGATGCCTTTGAGGGTGGTGACGTTACCGATGCCTCTTTATTAATATCAACGCAAATATTTACCGCCAATACCTTTTGTGAGGCAACCTCAACTCGTATTCGCGCCCAAGATATGAGCGAAGATGAATTAACTCAAGTATGTAGCGATTTAGCTCAGGCAAAAGATAATTTTAACACTGTTCTAGATGTTGCTATTGCCCCTGAATTTGGCGTACCCGTTGAAGGCGATCTTAACGAAATTACCAACATCCATATTTTTTCAAACCTTGCTAATCATGTCGCATGGTCAGAGCATTTATTTAATGTTGATAACGACAGTGGTATTTATCTTGAAAGTGAAGCTACGAAGTGGAGTCATAGATCTGATGTTCTGACCTTTAGTGGCTTAGAATGGTCGGGAGGGTTTCCGGTAGTTCGCTCTTTGCAACATGAATATATTCATGCCCTAGATGCCAGATTTAATAAAGAGGGTAATTATATTTCAGCCAATGCTTGGTGGAGTGAAGGTTTATCTGAATATACCAGTAGCTTTTACAACACCCCATACCGCCGTATTGCTATTGCAAATAGCGATAACAAATACAGCTTAGCGGAAGTTTTTGATAAAACCGCAAGCAGTTATTCATGGGGACAATTAGCGGTTGCATTTTTTATCGAAAACCATCCCGAACTCGTTACTGAAATGCTGATAAAAATGCGCGCTGGTGATTGGGACAGTTTTCAATCAGAGCTAACCTATCAAGCAGAAACTTATCAAGATGAGTTTGCCGCTTGGTATAGCAGTGAAGCTTTGAGTGAGCAATTTACCCAAAGTGCTCAAGCGATAGAGCTCAATAACTATCAACCAATTAACGGTATGGGCGGTTGGCTATACGCTATTGAAGTCCCAGAAGGAACACCTTCACTGACTATCTCCACACATGGAGGCTCGAATGACGTAGATTTGTGGATTAATCAAGGCTCTGCAGTACACCCTGCAATCGATACCAACTTTACTTGCAGCTCAGAAACTGACGGCAATGAAGAAAGCTGCACCATTGTTGCACCAACAGCTGGTACCTATTACGTAACCGTTGGCGCTTATAAACATTATAAAGACATTGTTGATGTC
>JALJPB010000115.1 GCA_022969175.1 Colwellia sp.
TCACATTAATGAAGTTGACCTTAATACTCGTCCTTTCACCTTAAAAGGCGATTCTGGCTATTATACCTGTGATGCGCTAATCATCTGTACTGGAGCATCTGCGCAATATTTAGGTCTGCCTTCAGAAGAAGCGTTTATGGGCCGTGGTGTTTCAGCTTGTGCCACCTGTGATGGGTTTTTCTATCGTAACCAAAAAGTTGCTGTTGTTGGTGGTGGCAATACGGCTGTTGAAGAAGCACTTTATTTATCTAATATTGCTTCAGAAGTTCACCTAATTCATCGTAGAGATGAATTTCGCTCTGAAAAAATCTTAACCGCTCGTTTAATGGACAAAGTAGCCAATGGCAATATTGTTCTTCACCTTGACCGTACATTAGATGAAGTATTAGGTGATAATATGGGTGTCACAGGATTACGTCTAAAAGACATGAAGTCTGATGATACTGAAGAATTAGAAGTAACAGGTGTATTTATTGCGATTGGCCACATACCAAATACCGACATCTTTGCTAATCAACTAGATATGAAAGATGGTTACCTTACAATTCAAAGTGGTACTAATGGTAATGCCACTCAAACCAGTGTTGAAGGTGTATTTGCAGCAGGTGATGTTGCTGATCATATTTATCGTCAAGCAATTACTTCTGCAGGTGCTGGTTGTATGGCAGCATTAGATGCCGAGCGTTACTTGGATGCTAAAGGCTAATTAATAGGGCTTTGACTTTGAGTTGCATTTTATGAGCCAAACTCTACATTATCTTGATAGTGAAAGTTTGGCTTTCCCACCTGTTCACCTAGCCTTGTCAGATCCTAATGGATTACTCGCCATAGGTGGAGATTTAACTCCCAAACGAATGATTGCAGCTTACCAAGAGGCTATATTTCCGTGGTATAATGCCGACGAGCCTATTATGTGGTGGTCTCCTTCACCTAGAGCAATTATCCCCCTAGATAAAATCAATATTAATCGGACTTTAACTAAATTTATTAGAAAAAGTCCATACCATGTCACGTTAAATAAAGACTTTGATCAAGTATTGTCCTATTGTGCTGATGCACCTTTTAGAAAAGAAGGCACATGGATAATTGAAGAAATGAAACTCGCTTATATGAGGCTTCATGAACTCGGTTATGCTCACTCTATTGAAGTTTGGCATGACAAAGAACTAGTCGGTGGTTTATATGGCGTTGCTATTAATGGCTATTTTTCTGGCGAATCAATGTTTTATAAAAAATCCAATGCATCTAAGATAGCTTTAGTTAGTTTGAGCAATTTGCTTAAATCGCTTGGAATTAGCTTTTTAGATTGTCAGATCTTAAATCCATTTTTACAAGATATGGGGTGTATTGAAATACCCCGTAACGACTTTCTACAATTACAACAAGCTGCTATAACTAAAGTAGTCCCTAATGACTTTTGGCAACCAAGATCCCTAGTTGTATGAATGATCAAAATTTTAAATTAGGTTTAACTAAAGCCTTTGATTGTAATTATTTAGACAATCAACAGGAGCAATTATTGATTGCTGTTGATCAGCGACTTCATAATAATAAGAGTTATACATGGCTTATGGAGCAAGGATTCAGACGCAGTGGCGATCAGATTTATCGACCTCATTGTGTTAATTGTTCTCAATGCCAATCTATCAGGGTATTAGTTGAACAATTTAATTTATCAAAAAGTCAAAAACGTTTAACCAAACGAAATGCACATTTTGATGTTAAACAGTCTACTGAAATAAAGGATATCTATTACCCTCTTTATGAGAAGTACATCAATACCATTCATCATGATGGCAGCATGTTTCCTGCAACATACCAGCAATATAGTAGTTTTTTGACCAATGAGATTACTCAGCAGCTGTTCATTGAAACTTGGCATGACGAAAAATTAATTAGTGTTGCGGTTACCGATTGCCTGGAAAACGCCTTATCTGCGGTATACACTTTCTATGATCCGGATTACCGACAATCAGGGCTAGGCATTTTTTCTATTCTTAATCAAATCAAGCTAACTCGGGAGTTGAATAAACCATTTCTGTACCTTGGCTATCAAATTGATGACTGTCAAAAGATGAATTATAAAAATAGGTACTTCCCCCACCAAAGATTAATAGAAAATAGCTGGATAATAGTAAATAAATCCTGCTGAAACCTTTACATTATGCCTTCAATTGGGCATCATCTGCCCAGCTTTTTTTTATATACTAGATAAAGGTTGAAATGCCGTGTCATTTCACTTAAGTATATGCACAACTTTAGAGGTTTAGCGCCCAATGGCGAAAGAAGAAAATATTGAAATGCAAGGTACGGTCATAGATACCTTACCAAATACTATGTTTCGTGTTGAATTAGAGAATGGCCATGTTGTTACTGCCCATATTTCTGGAAAAATGCGTAAAAACTATATTCGTATATTAACGGGTGATAAGGTAACGGTTGAATTAACACCATACGACTTATCTAAAGGTCGTATTACCTTCCGTGCTAGATAATATTTAAAATTTAAGTATTAACTTAAATTTATGAAACAAAAAGCCTTTAACTTTCGTTAAAGGCTTTTTTTATATACTCTCTCGTCCTGAAAGCTATTGTGCTGCCATCCTTGGCTTTTACTAATAGATTAGTGTTCTATTAACTCTTTTTTATTCTCAACGTTAATAACAATCTCTCCTTTACGCACACCTACTTTAACCGCTCCGCCTTGAGTTAAATCACCAAAGAGTAACTCATTTGCTAGTGGCTTCTTCAAATGCTCTTGAATTAATCGTGACATTGGGCGAGCGCCCATAGATTTATCATAACCATGTTCAACTAACCACTTTTTAGCTTCCTTGGTGAGCTCTAAAGAAACTCCTTTATCATCTAGCTGTGCCTGAAGCTCTACAATAAATTTATCAATAACTTGTTCAATAACTCCATCTGTTAGGTGATTAAACCAAACAATATTGTCTAAGCGGTTTCGAAACTCTGGCGAGAAAATATTGTTAATTTCCTTCATCGCGTCAAAACTATGATCTTGCTGTTTAAAACCAATAGATTGACGTGTTGTTTCTTTGACACCAGCATTAGTCGTTAATACCAAGATAATATTTCTAAAGTCGGCTTTTCTACCATTATTGTCGGTTAAAGTGCCATGATCCATCACTTGCAGAAGAATGTTATAAACATCTTCATGAGCCTTTTCAATTTCATCAAGTAATACCACTGAGTGTGGATGTTTAATTACCGCATCTGTTAATAAGCCACCTTGCTCGTAACCAACATAACCAGGAGGAGCACCAATGAGACGGCTCACTGCATGTTTTTCCATATACTCTGACATATCGAACCGTAATAACTCTACACCTAAAATTTTGGCGAGTTGTTGAGTTATTTCCGTTTTACCTACACCTGTTGGACCAGCAAACAAGAAAGAGCCAATAGGTTTTCTTTCATTTCCCAGCCCTGCACGTGATAAACGAATGACCGAAGTTAACTCATCAATTGCGGTATCTTGACCAAAAACAACCAACTTTAAGTTTCGGTCTAACATTTTAAGGCTATCTTTTTCCGATGAAGATACTGATTTTTCCGGTATACGGGCCATTTTTGCCACAATCATTTCAATATCGGTATTGTTAATAACCTTTTTACGTTTCGAAGCAGCAACCAACTGCTGTTTAGCACCTGCTTCGTCTATAACGTCAATGGCTTTATCTGGTAGAAAACGTTCATTAATATATTTTGCTGATAATTGTGCGGCCGCTCTAAGCGCTTTATTGGTATAACGAATACCATGATGTAACTCATACTTCTCTTTCAAACCTAGAAGAATCTTAGTGGTATCATCAACACTTGGCTCTGCAATATCTATTTTTTGAAAGCGACGTGCAAGCGCACGATCTTTTTCGAATATAGATTGGTACTCCTGATACGTAGTGGAGCCAAGACAACGAAGCTTACCTGCAGATAAGAGAGGTTTGATTAGGTTAGACGCATCCATCATGCCACCAGAAGCTGCTCCGGCTCCTATAATGGTATGAATTTCATCGATAAACAATATAGCATTATCGTCCTCTTCTAAATCTTTCAATAAAGCTTTAAAGCGTTTTTCAAAGTCACCACGATATTTAGTACCCGCTAATAATGCCCCCATATCTAAAGAATATATAGTGGCACCTTTTAAAAAATCAGGCACTTTATCTTCAATAATTAAATTGGCTAAACCTTCAGCAATAGCCGTTTTACCGACACCTGCTTCACCAACAAATAACGGGTTGTTTTTTCGTCTTCTGCTAAGTACTTGTAATGTTCTTTCTAATTCATCATCACGACCAATTAATGGGTCAATATTACCCTTTTTAGCTTCTTCGTTGAGATTAACTGAGAAATTTTCTATTGTTCTCGGCTCTTCAACTTGCTGTTCTGCTTCTTCAACTGAAGGAGTAACTTCGCCTTCTACCTTAGCGATGCCGTGAGAAATGAAATTTACAATATCTAAGCGGCTAATATCAGCTTTTTTAAGAATATAGGCAGCTTGAGATTCTTGTTCACTAAAGATAGCAACTAATACGTTCGAGCCACTGACTTCATTTTTTCCTGATGACTGAACATGAAAAACAGCCCGTTGAAGAACACGCTGAAACCCTAAAGTAGGTTGAGTTTCTCTTTCCCCTTCTTCTTGAGGAATCACAGGGGTAGTTTCATTAATAAACTCTAATAAACTACTGCGTAAATTAGCCATATTAGCACCACAAGCCGATAAGACTTCAATAGCAGAAGGGTTATCGAGTAATGCGAGTAATAAATGCTCTACCGTCATAAATTCATGACGAGATTCTTTAGCTTGACGAAAAGCAGAATTTAACGATATTTCTAAATCTTTATTAAGCATAGGCTACTCCAGTTTTAAACCTTAAGAACATACTCTCTGTATCAGTGTGTCTGACTAACCACACATTTAACGCTATCAACATCACAATTGCTCCATAGTACATTTTAGCGGGTGCTGATTTTCATTAGCGTAACGTAAAACTTGATCGACTTTTGTCTCTGCAACTTCTGCACTATATGTGCCACAAAGTGCTTTTCCCTTATAATGTATAGTTAACATAATATCGGTGGCTTTATCGTCACCCATATTAAAAAATCGTTGTAAGACCTCAATCACAAAGTCCATTGGTGTGTAATCATCGTTTAGCAATATTACATTGTACATAGAAGGCTTTTTAAACTTTTCTTTTACTTCTTCTTCAATGATTTCTTGGTTTTCTACTTGCTCTTTTCCGTTACTCATATTTCTATATTAGACTCTGCCGATTATTTTTGCTGGAACTTTTCGTTAAAAAAGCAATAAAAACCAATAAATATTTAATGAAATTTACTTGACTATTTCAAAAATTTATCTACGATTCAATAAGCGGCTATTTTTTAGTCGCTCAGCTTGTTGTAAACACCAATTTAAAATTGGAATTTAATGCTCTTACAGCATACCTAAATACTGAAGGAATTAGAAGGAAGTAGATGTATGGCTCAAGGTACAGTTAAATGGTTTAATAATGCAAAAGGTTTTGGTTTTATCCGTCCTGATAGTGGTGGTGAAGATATATTCGCTCATTACTCTACCATTCAAATGGAAGGCTATAGAACATTAAAAGCCGGACAAGATGTCAACTATGAGCTAAGTGAAGGACCAAAAGGACATCATGCAGCAAGCATTAAACCGACAGAGGAAGAACTAGGCGAGTAGCTTTACTTTCCTAATCACTGTTTATTGAAAACACAGCATTTATGCTGTGTTTTTTTGTAATTACATATTTTGAATTAAAAAACTCACCACTAAATAAAAGTTTGGTAATGAATTTTATCCCGCAATGTATGCTACATATGGTTAATAATACAATCACCGAATTCTGAACAAGTAACCAAGGTGGCATCATCCATTAGCCGTTCGAAATCATAAGTTACTGTTTTTGCGCCGATTGCACCGGACATACCTTGAAGCATAAGATCAGCTGCTTCTGTCCAACCCATATGGCGTAACATCATCTCTGCAGATAAGATAACTGAACCTGGATTCACTTTATTTTGTCCTGCGTATTTAGGTGCAGTACCATGAGTCGCTTCAAAAATAGCTAA
Source organism: Colwellia sp. (assembly GCA_022969175.1). Classification (GTDB taxonomy): domain Bacteria; phylum Pseudomonadota; class Gammaproteobacteria; order Enterobacterales; family Alteromonadaceae; genus JALJPB01. Next base: position 6,121 of record JALJPB010000115.1, read on the forward strand.
TTCATCATTTAAATTTGCACCTGGAGCAATGCCAATTCCACCCACTTGTGCAGCAAGTGCATCAGATAAATAATCACCGTTAAGGTTTAGCGTAGCGATTACACTATATTCTGCAGGTCTTAACAATATTTGTTGTAGCATTGCATCGGCGATAACATCTTTAATTATAATTTCTTTACCTGTCTTAGGATTTTTTAAAGTACACCAAGGGCCACCATCTAATAAATCGGCACCAAACTCTTCACGAGCAAGTTGATAGCCCCAATCTTTAAAAGCACCTTCGGTAAATTTCATGATATTACCTTTGTGTACTAACGTCACTGAATCGCGATCATTATCAATAGCATATTGAATTGCTCGACGAACTAGTCGTTGTGTTCCTTCTTTTGATACTGGTTTGATACCGATACCACAATTTTCGGTAAAACGAATTTTAGTAACGCCCATTTCTTGGATTAAAAAATCAATAACTTTTTGAGCTGAATCTGTTCCTGCTTGATATTCAATTCCGGCATAGATGTCTTCAGAGTTTTCTCTAAAAATAACCATATCAACAGCACTAGGGTTTTTAACTGGGCTTGGAACGCCAGTAAACCATTGAACAGGGCGTTGACAAACATAGAGATCAAGAATTTGTCTTAAAGCAACATTTAACGAACGCATACCGCCACCAACAGGTGTAGTTAATGGACCTTTAATCCCAACTTTGTATTCTTTAAACATTTCAAGGGTTTCATCGGGTAACCAAGTTTCAGAGTCATAGACTTGTGTTGCCTTTTCGCCAGCATAAACTTCCATCCACTCAATTTGTTTTTTAGTACCATAAGCTTTCTCAACTGCCGCATTAACGACTTTGATCATCTCTGGTGTAACATCGATACCGATACCATCACCTTCAATATAAGGAATAATAGGGTTATTAGGTACTGATAACTTACCATTTTCAAAAGTGATTTTTTCACCTTTAGTTGGAATAGAAACCTTAGTTGACATATGCATCTCCTAGTAGAAAGTTTTTAAATACAAATATATAACCAAAATAAATCATAAAGAGTAATTACACTAATCACTTTTAAGTGATAGCGACTATTAACAATATAAATGATGTTTGAAAAAATAACAGTAGGATTAATAATAAATATTCGAAATATCAGCTCATTGCCACCTTTGCATCGCATGATTGCTTACATCCGTGTGCAAAAAAAAAGGGCTAAGTCGTCAAACTTAGCCCCCTACTTATTCATACCCCTACAACTACCGGGGGCTGGTTTATCTAGAATGTTTTACAATAAAATATCTAAGATAAAGTTAAAGGTATTGCTTGGGCGCATATACTGAGAAGCTAATGTATTATCAGGCATATAGTAACCATCAATATCACCGGCTTGGCCTTGTGCTTCATTTAACTCAGCAATAATTTTATCTTCATGTTTACCCAGCGCTTTAGCTACAGCAAAGAAGTTCATTTTCAAATCTTCATCTTGTGTTTGCTCTGCAAGTGCTTGTGCCCAATATAGCGCTAGGTAGAAATGGCTACCGCGGTTATCTAGCTCACCCACTTTACGTGATGGTGATTTATTATTTTCTAAAAATACTCCGGTAGCTTTATCTAAGGTATCAGCAAGTATTTGAGCTTTTGCGTTACCTGTAGTAACACTTAAATGTTCTAAAGATGCGGCAAGCGCTAAAAATTCACCTAATGAATCCCAACGTAAATGGTTCTCTTTTTCAAATTGTTGAACATGTTTAGGAGCTGAGCCACCTGCACCTGTCTCAAATAAACCACCACCATTCATTAATGGAACGATTGACAACATTTTAGCACTAGTACCTAATTCTAAAATTGGGAATAAATCAGTTAAATAATCACGTAAAACGTTACCTGTAACTGAAATTGTATCTTCACCTTTAGCAATACGCTCTAATGAAACTTTACATGCTTCAACGGGAGTTAGAATTTGAATATCTAAACCTGCAGTATCATGATCAGGTAAATACTTGTTCACTTTCTCGATAATTTGGCGATCGTGTGCACGATTTGTATCTAACCAGAAAATAGTAGGAACCTTAGTGGCACGGGCTCGTGTAACAGCAAGTTTTACCCAATCTTGAATTGGAGCATCTTTAACCTGACACATTCTCCAAATATCACCTTCATCAACATTATGTTCTAAAAGAGTATTACCTTGTGCATCGACAACACGAACGATGCCTTTACCCGTCATCTTAAATGTTTTGTCATGAGAACCATATTCTTCAGCTTTTTGAGCCATAAGGCCAACGTTTGGTACTGTACCCATAGTTGTTGGATCAAATGCTCCATTTTCACGACAAAAATCAAAAACTGCTTGGAAAACGCCGGCGTAACAACGATCTGGGATCATTGCTTTAGTATCTTTCAGCTGACCATCTGGCCCCCACATCATACCTGATGAACGAAGAGTTGCAGGCATTGAGGCATCAACGATAATATCGCTTGGCACATGTAGGTTAGTAATACCTTTATCAGAATCAACCATGGCTAGAGCCGGTCGACTTTGATAAACAGCAGCTAAATCAGCTTTAATGGCCTCTTGTTTCTCTGCAGGTAAACGTTCAATTTTTGCGTAAACATCACCAATACCATTATCTGCATCAACACCTAGTTGAGAGAAAGTATCAGCATATTTCTCGAAAACGTCTTTATAATAGACCTTAACAGCATGACCAAAGATAATAGGGTCTGATACTTTCATCATGGTAGCTTTTAAATGAAGGGATAATAAAACATCTTCATTTTTTGCTTTTTCAATTTCTGTTTGATAAAAATCAACTAATGCTGATTTACTTAGCACTGACGAATCAATAACTTCACCAGCTAAAATGTATAAATGTTCTTTTAATACTTTAGTTGAACTGTCTTCGCTAACAAATTCAATTTTAACTGTTGTGGCTTTTTCTAAAGTAACTGACTGCTCGCTAGAATAAAAATCACCATCAGACATGCTTGCTACGTGTGATTTTGAAGTATTTGACCAAACCCCCATTGAGTGAGGATTATTTTTTACATATTTTTTAACCGATGCAGGAGCACGACGATCAGAATTACCTTCACGTAAAACAGGATTTACCGCACTACCTTTAATTTTGTCATAAGTATATTTAATGGATTGTTCAGCATCGTTTTGTGGCTCTTCAGGATAGTTTGGTATTTCATAGCCTTTCGCTTGTAATTCTTTAATTACGGCATGAAGTTGAGGCACAGAAGCACTAATATTGGGTAATTTGATGATATTAGCATCAGCTTGAGTCGCCAAAACACCTAAATCAGCAAGAGCATCATCAATTCGTTGCTCTTTGGTTAAATATTTAGGAAAATTAGCAATAATTCGACCCGCTAGTGAAATATCGCGAGTTTCAACATTAATACCAGAAGTTGCTGTATACGCTTGAATGATGGGTAATAATGAGTGCGTAGCTAAAGCCGGTGCTTCGTCGGTGATGGTATAGATAATTTTTGATGAATCAGTGCTCATTGAGTTTCCTACATTAGTTGGCCAGAATAAGTGAATCATTATTCAGATTAAGATGATTGATATTCACTTATTATCATAATTATTTATTTTTTCGCGCGCATAATAGCCGAAATTGGCCGATATTGACAGTGTAAAGCCAAAACAGTTATCAATTTATATAAGGTAAGTTAACGTGACACTTAACCAAAACAAAGCTAGAACACGGCCTAAGGCAAATACAAGCAAAAAGGTACGACCAGTTGGTCAAGATCGAAAAATAGTACTCTTTAATAAGCCTTATGACGTTTTATGCCAATTCACTGACGATCAAAATCGTCGTACTTTGCAAGATTTCATCCCTATTAAAGAAGTTTATGCCGCAGGAAGATTAGATCGAGACAGTGAAGGTTTATTGCTATTAACCAACGACGGTAAATTACAAAATAAACTTGCTAGTCCTAAACATAAAACAGATAAAACTTATTGGGTACAAGTTGAAGGCTGCCCGAGAGATAGCGATCTAGCAAAGTTACGTCAAGGGGTTGTTCTTAAAGATGGCCTAACTCTCCCTGCTAAAGTTAAAATACTAACCCAGCTAAGTGTATGGCAACGCGAACCTCCTATTAGAGAGCGGGTAAACATCCCTACTACTTGGCTGTCTATTACTATAAATGAAGGCAGGAACCGCCAAGTTAGGCGTATGACCGCGAATATAGGCTTCCCGACATTAAGGCTGATTAGATACAGTATTGGCAATTATACTTTAGACAATCTAGATTCAGGTCAATATAAACAAATCGTTCTAGATTAGGTGAAATTAATTTGATAAATGCACAGAAAACGCATTTTTAATCTATTACCTGTCTTTGGTGCGTGTTATAATTTCGCGCCTTTTTTCCAGATTATACGTATAGAAGATTTAGCTTAATGACAACAGTCTCCCAACCTTCATCTAGTACTTACGCCAATTATTGTGCCAACAAATCACCTTCAGAAACAAAGGTAATTGTTGGTATGTCAGGGGGCGTAGACTCATCAGTTTCTGCACATTTGTTAATTGAACAAGGCTATCAAGTTGAAGGCTTGTTCATGAAGAACTGGGAAGAAGATGATACCGATGAATATTGTGCAGCAGCACAAGACTTAAAAGATGCTCAAGCTATTTGTGATAAACTGGGCATCAAATTACACACCATTAATTTTGCCACCGAATACTGGGATAATGTCTTTGAATACTTTCTGGCTGAATATAAAGCAGGACGTACTCCCAACCCAGATATCATGTGTAATAAAGAAATTAAGTTTAAAGCTTTTCTTGAATTTGCCTGTGAAGATTTAGGTGCTGATTATATTGCTACCGGTCATTATGTGCAAAGAGAATTACGCATAGGGGCTGACAATCAACAGCATTGGACGATGATTCGAGGTTTAGACTCAAATAAAGATCAAAGTTATTTTTTATATACACTTAATGAAAAACAACTTGCTCATACTCTATTCCCTGTTGGCCATATTGAAAAACCAGAAGTAAGGGCTATTGCTGAAAAAGCAGGTTTAATTACTCACAATAAAAAAGACAGTACAGGTATTTGTTTTATTGGCGAGCGAAAATTTAAAGACTTCTTAGGACAATACTTACCAGCACAACCTGGTGTTATTGAATCAAGTGATGGTGAAGCAATTGGTCACCATGACGGTTTGATGTATCACACACTTGGCCAAAGAAAAGGCCTACGTATTGGTGGTCTGGCAAACTCCGGCGAAGAGCCATGGTATGTGGTAGAGAAAGACTTATTACGTAATGTGCTAATTGTCGGTCAAGGGCATAACCACCCTCGCCTTTTTTCAAGGGGATTAATTGCTAACCAACTACACTGGGTGGATAGAATAGCATTAATTCACCCCCTTAAATGTACGGTTAAAACCCGTTACCGCCAAGAAGATATTGCCTGCACAATCACTTTGAAAACCGGCAATCAATCAACCATTGAAGGCTCATTAAATGATGAATATGAAATCATTTTTGATGCACAGCAAAGCTCAGTTACTCCGGGGCAATCTGTGGTCTTTTATCAAGATGATATCTGTTTAGGTGGCGGCATTATTAATACTCTAATTCGTGAATAGCATAAATCTAACCAATTTATAAAAGAAATAATCAAACATAGTTGAGAAAATTTTATCAATGCTTAAAGAACAAACATTAACTTTTGCCGTGGTTTGTCAAGTTTCACACTTAGTACAAACTTTATCTCGAAGCGGAAAAATCAATGAAGATGATTTAACTGTTTTATTACGTAGTATTACTATTACTTCACCACAAAATAGTTTAGAAGTTTATGGTGGCGAATTAATAAACATTAAAAAGGGTTTGGAGTTATTGGTAACTCATTTAGGTGGAAAATCACAACAAAAAGACCCAGAATTTACAAGATACATTGTCAGTTTATTGAATCTAGAGCGTCAACTGGCTAAAAAACCTAAACAACTCAGTTTATTAGGTGAGCGTATTGAGCAAACTAATCGACAACTTGAACATTTCGAAATTACCAGTGATACCCTATTAGCAAGCTTTGCCAGTATTTACAGTGATGTTATTAGCCCAATAGGCACACGTATTCAAGTTGCTGGTGAGCCCGATATATTAAAACAAACGATTAATCAACATAAGATAAGGTCATTATTATTATCAGGCGTACGTGCAGCCGTTTTATGGCGACAAGTGGGAGGCCAAAGACGAAAAATTCTTTTTGGTCGTGCAAAAATGGTTGCTTGTGCCGAGCAAATGCTTAAAGAAATATAATTAATTCATTTATTTGTTAGAAAAACAATTTTAGAAAACTAGTGATAGAACTCGAAAACACAACTTTTACTCTTTATAAATATTATCAATCAGGAATAACTATGGAACTTTCAGCGTTAAGTGCAATTTCACCAGTAGATGGTCGTTATGGCAGTAAAGTTAAATCATTACGCCCTATTTTTAGTGAATTTGGCTTAATTAAATACCGTGTTACTGTTGAAGTACGTTGGTTACAAAAATTAGCGTCTACTGCTCAAATCACTGAAGTTCCAGCATTCAGCGATAATGCAAATGCTGTTCTTAATGCAATTGTTAGTGAATTTTCTGAAGCAGATGCTCAAAGTATCAAAGATATTGAAGCAACCACTAATCATGATGTAAAAGCAGTTGAGTACTTTCTTAAAGAAAAGATTGCTGACAACTCTGAGTTACATGCAATTACCGAGTTCATCCATTTTGCTTGTACTTCAGAAGATATCAATAACTTATCTCATGGTTTAATGCTAAAAGAATGCCGTGAGACTGTTTTATTACCTGAGATGGATAAAATTCTTGCCGCAATAAAAGCCTTAGCTGTTGAGTACAAAACAATCCCGATGATGTGTCGTACTCACGGGCAACCAGCTTCACCAAGTACTCTTGGTAAAGAAATGGCTAACGTTTATGTTCGTCTACAACGTCAACGAGAACAAATTGCTAAAGTTGAGCTGTTAG